>NZ_JBHFNP010000234.1:0-124747 GCF_041929235.1 Microseira sp. BLCC-F43 | reverse complement strand
ATTATAATCTACTGGCTTTGACCTAGATGATAATATTGATTAATCTTAACTAATATTGACGGCAGATAAATCTGCTCGTGTCGCGTTTGGGCCCCGCAATGAATTGACGGGGCTACCACGCTCCCGTAATTTTTAGGTGTGAAAGACAAATGGTTAAACTACGATGACCTCACCTTTTCCCTCAATGCCCCTCTGGGACATCTCCCTGAATGTTGGGGTTGGATTGTGTTGGGGTTTGGGGGGTGGAGTTCTTCTCTCGCGTCGAGACTTGTAAACTGTAACATCTAAGGCTTACGGCGGATCTTTAAGATTCATTTCCGGGTCGATTTCCACGAACCCCTGCGCTGTCTGGCTTTCCGATACCGGGCACTGGCGCTGAAGCATCTGACCAGCAGCTTGAGGGTTATAGCAATTAGCGAGGATAAACTTTTCTGCTACCGCCTCAATTTCTGGGTCTATGGCTTCCCACTCTGCCCAAGGTAGGCACATCTGACCGGGTGACTTTTTTATACCTTTACCCTTTTTGACTTTCATTCCTGCCAATAGCTTACTCCCCCAATGATTTCGCGTTTCGGGCTTGGGTTTCGGTCGGTATTTCTGACAAAACTTGCGGTATTTGGCAGCACATTCATCTAGGGTTTTACCTAGCTGCACGCGGGATGCCATTGAGTAATTCCGTCATCTCCCAACCTGTCTTAAATCCCGTAGTTGCTGAAATCGTAGAAAAACCCTTGCTGCATACCCGCCGCCTTGGGGTTGGCGTGAATGTATCGCAGCGTATTTACAGCAGATTGCAAGTGATATCATGTCCGGTCGATTACCCATAATTGGCAGTCGGGGCAGGGCACGATCAACGTTATCTGTTTGTCCGAGATATCTATGATGCCGTGCCCCTACGCAACAACTCTGTGAGGTTTTTTTATTATGGGCAATTCAACGGACATCATATGAGTGAGGTACAGCCTTTTGGCTTTGTTTGTCAAGCGCGCAGCAAAAATGGCAGCGCGCTTGACAAACTTTCGCTGTACCTCATGCGCCTGCAAACCGCTATAACGGTTTGGCGTATTTAAGAATAACCTGTTTTACAATGTCTCGATAAGTCGCGGTGGTATCCATTGTTGCACAAGGGCTGTTTGTAAATTAATAATCAGCATTTTTAGAGGAATTTCAGCGATAACAAGTTCGGCTATCGGTTATATCATGTCCTCTTGCGAAGGGCATCCCACGGGGGGGCGGGTTTATCAACACAATTCGCTTGGCATCAAAAGTGACTGGTAAAACCCGCCCCTACAAAACTGTTAACTTTACGAGTTCGATACTAAGCGACGTGATATTAAACCCCACTTTCTTCCTTTTCCAATTCCGGCGGATCTTCAAGAATCATCGCAATTTCCAGCAATTCCCAACACTGATAAATATTGCCAGTCTGCGGATTTTGGGGAAGAACAACCCGCCGATACGCTTCCAACGTATCCACCATCAGTTTATTGCCGTTGCCCAATTCCACATCGTTGAGTCTGGTTTTCCCAACCCCGGTGAGGTCTGATAACTCATCCAGCGTTAAGCCTTTCTGTTCGCGGGCAGTTTTCAAAATAAGCCCTACGTTGAGCATTCCCACCTTATCAAATCGGACGATTGGTTGGTTTTTCTTGGTTTGACGCGGCATAACAACCAGACACAAGCCTCTAAAATCCTGAATCCTTCGATAATACAAACATTCTAGCGCGATCGCTGTCCATCCTGGTCGATGTCACGCTTTTTCCTAAATCCTATATATTGACTTGAGGTTCCCGGATAGTGTATACTGTATTTATGAAAAGCCTGACCGATGAGCCGGATGAGAAAGGATGTATAAACCATGACAGCCTTGTTTAAGCGCATTCAACCCGCCGCCAAATTCCGCATCACCAAGCGTCAAATTGCCAAATTGCTGGGGATTGCTGAGTCGGCGATCAAAGATATCCAACGCTGGCGTTACGTCCTTTTCGTCCATCGCCGGGATAGAGGCGGGCAGTTTGTCAGCTATCGCAAATTGGAACAGTGGAAAAATGCGATCGCTTGCCAGATACAAAAATGCGAAACTTTGCAGCAGCTAAACTTTTTGAAGGCTGCAATTTATAGAGATAGCAAGAAATACGGTAAGCAATATAATGATGCGGTGAAGCTATTTTTGTACCAAATATGGCAGAAATATCAAGAAAAATTGCTGCGAGAAAGGGAAGCGATATTGTCCGGCGGCAAATGGGAAAGTAGCTGCTAGCTAATTGCAAATTGCAGATTTGAGATGGCAGATTGAATTAAATTTAAAATCTGCAATCTCAAATCTAAAATCTAAAATTGCTCCCCCTGCATAGGCCCCAAATACTTAGTCAAATAAGGGGAAAACACCTCATAAATTAGCGTCAAAGGCTGTTTGTGATGCCAAAACAAATAATGGCGCCCCCAAAATGGCCCGGTATGTCCAAAAGCCTTTTCTAACGCCTGCGAGTGACCGTAATAAATGCCTTGAACATCGCGATACAACTCAGTTCGCAGGCGTTCTAAACTCGCCCAAATTGGTATAGAACGGTTTTGCAAATACTCGTCCACGTGGCTAGCTTCCCACCAAGAACAGGCATAAGCTAACCGCTGCCCAGAAGCTGTCCGCAACCACACTTGTCGTCTGACGCGGGGTCCCGGTACAACCTGCATTTGTTCCGGTGCGCCATCTGGGTTCATTCCCACAGGAGACATATCAATTAAATCTACTTCAGTCTTCTCCCCTGTCAGCAGTTGCAAGTGGCGCGTGGGGGAACCGTCTCCCAGAAGCAACAATTGCCAAGTCGGTGCCAGTTGCGAATGAGGCAATCCTTGTTTTATCATACTTTCTCCCCCTTGCCAGATGGGCGTGAGGGCGTGCCAAGAGGTTGGCAGAGTTAGGCTGTCTGGTGCTGTAAAAGTCGCAGTCAAGGTTCTTTACATAACTTAACTTTTTCTTATGATAGCGTTGTTCTGACTGTTGCTATGGGTCGTGGGGGAGCGATACGTACTGCCCCACAGGCTGCCTGACATTTATGTTCTCAATATGAGAACATAAAAAAGTCCTAAATATTTAGGCTGTTATGGGATTAATTAAAAAACCAAATGTTATAGAAGATGCTAAAAAATTCCCACAAGATATACAGGAAGCGGTTAAAATATGGTGTGACGTGGTTAAAAATGCCCAGTGGCGACACCTAGATGATATACGAAAAACTTATGACCGCTCTGTAGACATAGTAGAAAATTTTTTAATTTTTAATATCAAGAATCATCGCTTAATCGTAGGTTTTAATTTTACAGCCCAAATAATTTATTACAAGTATCTACTAACACATGACGAATATGAAGACCAAAAGTGGAAAGATGACCCCTACTTCAAAAAACAGTCCAAAAAAACTTCTTAAGTAAGCCGCTGGCGGGGAATCGAAACCTCCCCGCCTACAAAAAGAAAATTCCATCAATTGATAAATACATTGAATCATGACTATCACTCCCGACAGCAAAACTTACGGTTCTCTCTTGGCAGCATATCAACCTAAAGCTATTGCTTCCGAAGATGAGTACAATCGCGTTCTTGAATCTATAGAAAATTTAATGGCACGTGGAGAAGAACTTTCGCCAGAGGAAAATTCTCTACTCGAACTACTGTCTATCCTGGTCGAAACTTATGAGGATTCCCAGTTTCCAGAGGAAGCATCATCTCCCCAGGCAGTTTTGTTGCATCTGATGGAGGCGCGAGGGCTGAAGCAGGTGGATTTAGTTGAAATTATTGGTTCAAAAGGTGTGGTATCGGAAATAGTTAATGGCAAGAGATCGATTAGCAAAGCACAAGCTAAAGCTTTAGGAGAGTTTTTCAACCTGTCTCCGGCACTATTCATCTGAGAAGCGATCGCCTGGTTATTGGTGTTGCGATCGCTCAAAAATTCAGTATAACCTGAAAAATATTAAGGAAATTGTCTGGAATAATAGATAGTATGAAATGGATGATTTTACTAGAAGGTGATGATTCTCATCTTTCAACGCTGAGCAAGCAACTTATTTCATCTGAATGTAATGTAGTAGAGTCGGACGGCAGTTATTATCTATATTCTTCACGATTCGATTCGCTGACATCCCACGACAAAGACTTGGATGCGTGTGCTGATGAAATAATTCAGCACATAAACGGAGGAGGATTGATAAAAATTGCTGCTATTTGCCAGGATGAAAATGGACAACGCAGCTGTAAACATCGGGGTAAATTCGACGTTAAAATCGACACTTCAAGCATAACAATGGAAGTGGAAATACGCTCACTCTTATCATTAAGCCACATTAAGTCAGCAGTTCACTTAGCAAAATTAAGCTATGAAATTGAGGCAGCTGATGACGGCAAACGTCCAGCCGAATTATTTTATGAGCATAGATCCTATGTAACTGGTTCCATCATTACTGCTGTTTCGTATCTTGAGGCAACGATAAACGAGTTTTTTGTAGACATAGCGGATGGTTATAGCTCCATAAAATTGAGTCCTGATGCTGATGCGCTAATGGATATTATGTGGAAACAGATAGAAAAAAGCTCAATTCTGGAGAAATACCAAATAGCTCTTACTCTGGCTCAAAAAAATTTGTTTGACAAAGGATGCGAGCCTTATCAGTCGGCGTCTGACCTTATTGAAGTACGCAATGCTTTAGTACATTATAAGCCTGAGTGGGTTGGTAATGGAGATGGCTATGAGAAAACGTTGAGTGAGAAGTTGAGGAGAAAGTTAGAAAACAGAATCAACAGACTAAACCCACTGGCAGATGCAGGAAATTGCGCTTTCTTCCCGCACAAGTGCTTAGGGTATGGTTGCGCTAAATGGACGGTGGAATCCTGTGTAAAATTCACTGATGAGTTCTTCTCAAGAATAGGTTTACCTTCTAATCTTGATTCTGACCGCTCTAACTTGAATTTGCCGAATATTCCGTAAGGGTTGTAACATACCTTGTGATAGGTGTCGCCGCTCCAGGCTAGGCTAGAGATAGGAGTAGAATCGCGTCGCCGAAGCTGCATTAATACCCTATCCTAATCTTAGGAGTACAACTCCCTCAAATCAAGATGGAAACCCTTTGCCAAATTATCCCAGTCAAGCGCAAAGCGAAGAGCGCGCGGCTTCGCGTTTCGCATTGTGAAAGGCTTTCAAGTTTAAGGCATTGCTTGAGATCAAAATGCGATCGCTCCTGTTCCAATGCAAGCCAAGTTATGATTAAACTGTAACTTTCTTCCACAGATCGGGATAAATGCTAATGCTTACTGGACTTAGACAAAAGGCAATAGTACAACCTGGTGGTCTAGTAGAAATCCGTTCTCTAGAACTGCCAGCAGGCGCAACTGTAGAGGTTATTGTACTTCTAGAAACAATCCCCGATATTGATGAGCCTCCAAAGTCTTTAACCAGTTTTATTGGAGCAGCAAAAGGCATTTTTCCCAACCCAGAGTCAGCAGATCAATTTATTCGTCAGGAACGGGATTCATGGGAATCCTAGATGCAATTCAAGGCAATCTAGTCTACCTGGATGTCAACATCTGGATATATGCCTTAGAAGGATATCCAGCTTACATTCAAGACTTAACCCAGCTATTCCAAAGCATAGACCAGGGTAATTTGACTGCTGTAACCAGCGAACTGTCACTAGCTGAGGCACTGGTTAAACCTATCCAAAATCAGGACTTAGCACAACAGACAACGTATAAACAATTCATCCGAACTTCACAAAATTTATCAGTTATTCCTGTTAACCGCGATGTGTTAATTGAGGCTGCTAGACTCCGTGCTACTGTCAACATTAAACTACCTGATGCTATCCATGCAGCAACGGCATTGTTGACTCAATGTACCACGTTTCTGACGAATGACCAGAGCTTTAGTCAAGTTCCTGGTTTATCGGTGGTTTTACTTTCTCAGATTAGTTCTCCCTCAGCTTAACAAGCGCTTCCCCCATTCCCTTTTCCCCTACAACTGTTTTGCAGCGAGTCCCATTTCGCGCAGCGATCGCACTCTATCCTAGTCATAGCAAACAACTCCCCCAACTCAAGCGCCAAGCGCTAACGTACCGCTTCCCTAACCCATGACTTAAATAATCCCACAAAATCTGCTGGGTACTGCTCTATTAGATGCCAATTTAGGGTAAACGTAAAAAATAGCGATCGTCACATCTCAAGAGTAGAACCAGGAAATTTGACTTATGGGAAGAAGCTACGCCGTTGTAGGTACTGGGGCAATTGGAGGCTTTTACGGATCTCTGTTACAAAAAATTGGGCTAGAGGTGCATTTTCTCCTGCACCGAGATTACGAACATGTCAAACAGCATGGTTTGGCGATTTCGTCAATCAATGGCGACTTTACCTTACCCCAGGTGAATGCCTACAACGACGTGAAAGATATGCCTCGTTGTGATGTCGTATTAATCGCCCTGAAAACGACTCAAAATCACCTACTGCCTCAATTATTACCACCTTTAATTAAACAAGGCGGTGTTGTCCTAACGCTGCAAAACGGATTGGGAATTGAACCTGAAATTGCCTCTGTTGTGGGGGAAAATATCGAAATCCTGGGAGGGCTGTGCTTTATCTGTTCCAACAAAATTAGTCCGGGTAAAATTCATCATATCGATTACGGTCAGATTCAGCTAGCTGCTTATGGCACTGAAGGAATTACCAATACAATGCGTCAGATTGCCGCTGATTTTGAGCAAGCTGGCATTCCCATCCAGATGGAAGAGAATTTAATGCTTACGCGCTGGAAAAAATTGGTTTGGAATATTCCCTTTAACGGTTTATCAGTAGTATTAAATGCCACAACATATGCCATCATGGCTGACCTACACGGGCGTAAAATGGCTGAACAATTAATGCGAGAAGTAGTGGCTGCTGCTTTTGGGTATGGTTTGGAAATAAAGGAGAGTTTCATCCAACAGAGGCTGGAGGATACAGTTAAGATGAAACCCTACCTTACTAGCATGAAACTCGACTACGATTTTCATCTTCCTTTAGAAATAGAAGCCATTTTTGGCAACCCAATCCGTGCAGCGCAACAAGTCGGCGTCCCAGTACCTCAGATAACGATGCTTTATCAGCAATTAAAATTTTTGGAGGCTAGAAATCTGAGCAAGAGTTTATCCAAAAAATAATTAACCCAAGTTGCTGGTTAGGCTAATGACTAATGCCGAACCCGAAAGAACTTAGAAGCTGTTCGAGATGAAGATGTGTTTGGCAAATGCCTAGCAGTTCTGCTAGATATTGACTTTAAAAAAGAAGTCAAAAGATGTCAAGTGATTTAGTTGCAGTTACTCCCCCTTCCTTGCGGTGCTAGAAAAGCGTATTTTGGTTTGATCTGAACATTGATAGCGTAGAGATAATAGCGAAATAATGTCAGTTGTTTGGGTGTGAAGTCCTGCTTCACAACCTCAAGAACCGCAGCTTCAGTCCTGTGGAACTTAATCAATGTAGAAACGGTGAGGTAGGACGATGCTGGTGGATATCCTTCGGAGTCGATCGGCAATTTCAGCTTCTCAAAAACAGGTGCCATTTCCTTGCGATTGACAGAGAAAGCCGCGTGTAGGATACATGCTAGGATTGCATTTCCTTCATCTTGTTTCAGGTCAGCTTCTTTTATTAGCTGCTTTAGTGTCGAGCTTTCCTGATGCAATAAAACATTTGCTTGTTCCTGCCAATAGATTGGGTTTAGCTTTCCTAGATCGGGATGTTCCACCCAAGGAGGCAGTTGGATTACTCCTAAGTCAGTATCCTTTAGGGGTGCCACAACTTCCTCAAGCAGTGGAAATTCTAAGCTTTGGGCAAAGAAGCGCCAATTGCGGGTTAGTCTGTAGTATCTGGAGAGAAACGTCTCTTGTGCATATTGCATGAAACTGTGTACCTCTCCAATTCCTCCAAAATGTTCTACTAGCTTGGAATTGTAGTAGTAAGATGGATGGATAAGGGTTTTGGGAGTATCATCATCTTGGGTAACAGTAATAGCTTTTTGTCTTACTTCTTCAGGGAGATTATCAAGACATTCATAGACTCGTATTGCAGGATAACTATCTGCTTCATCGTACTTGAGATCGAGTTTCTCCTGGCTGAAGGTTTCTAACGTCGTGCGAACAGAATCCAGCGTTGCGTAGGGATTTCCTAGCCATGACCAGAGAACCCAACGAGGTTGACGTCTTTCCTGAAACTCTGGTTGGTTCTTCATTCAGTTCCATCAGGTTTTTGATGTGCTGTAGAGCATGTCTTACTCGATAGGGTTCGCGCATCTGTTTTAAGTTTTCATCGCTCAAAGTTGTAAAAGGTCCGCTCTGTTCAATTAACAGACCGGATCTCAAGAGCAGCCGAAATTCGTCTTTGTTGAATTTCACAGGTAGAAAGTAAGACCGCCAGAAAATCGGAAGCGGTAGTGTCTCGTTAATCCGAATCACCCGTTCCGCCAACTCTAGAACATGGTCTTTAGCGAAATTCAGTTCAGAACAGATAAACCAGTAATACCTGAGTCCATACCGGAGTAAGTTGTGAATTTCTGCTTCAATAACATCCAAATTTCGTAACCGCACGGTTGTTCCTTTCACCTTTGGTTCACAACAAAACACACAAGAGCAAGGGCAACCGCGAGCTATTTCAATGGCGATGGAAATTCCTGTCTCCTTATACGAACCGAGACCTGGAACAGCTTCAAGGTGGGCGTTGCGGAGGGGGCGCTCGCCGTGAAAACGGAAGATTTCATCGATAATGTCTTCTGTGTATTCTATATCGTCCAAAGGTCCCCAGAATACGCGCTGATTCTGTCGCCATTCACCGTCAGCACGATAGAGTAAGTTGGATATGCCCTCAGTCCGACCCATGAGAACTTCGTCAAAGTGCTGGAGAAATTCGTCAGGTTCGCCAACAATGGCAAAGTCAGGTTTTAAATACTCTGCCGCAGACACGGAGTTAACGGTGAAATTAAATCCACCTGCAAAAATCTTAGCGTTGCATACCTCACGAACACGCAGAATGGCTGCGCGAGTGTCTTCTACTGGGAACCAGGGATTTTTGGGGGGGGTTTTGGAGTCAATGCTGATGTAGTTATCTGCGGCAACGGAATCTGCTTGTCGAACGGTAAAAGCGACAGCACGAGGCTGGTGGTCTTTGACGAGTTGCGCGATACAATCAAGCTTTTGTTGTCTGCTCAAATCCAGCCCATCCCAACGGACAACGGACAACCCCGCCCGCCGAGCAAGCGCCGACACCTGAACAAAAGCGTAAGGATAAACTGGGCGTCCGGGCAGGTTGCTGAGGTTGAGAAAGAGTATATCAACTGGTTTTGGGGGTCGAATGCCTGTGTATACAGGTAGCATAAGCTTGATTTTGTAGATTCAACAGTAATGACTTTCAGTAGACCGAAAACTTTTGAAAGTCTACGAAAGAATAAGGGTTTTAGCCGATTATTATCAGCGCTCGCTCGGACATTATATCAGATGCTATCGAAATTGAGATAACATCTTATAGCCGCTCAATCAAGTAAATCTGGCTCTTGTTTGACAATCATTTCATACAGAGGTTGGAAGCTAAACCAACCTAGGGAGTGAGTACCTACCTGGCTATAGGTTAGCTTGGCAATATCCGCATCGATTAACGTTGGTTTTCCCACTGCTTCAGCCATCAATTGTGCTTGACAACAATTATCCATTGCGATAAACCACCAAGCAGTTTCATCAACTGACTGTCCCACCGTTAGCAAACCGTGATTGCAAAGGATAATTGCTTTCTTTTTTCCTAGAGTTGCAGCAATGCGCGAGCCTTCTTTTGGATCTAACACTACCCCACTATAATCCTCAAACAAAGCATGATCTTGATAAAAAGCACAAGCATCTTGAGTTAGGGGATCGAGCAAGCGTTTCAAAGTTGACCAAGTTTTACCATAGATAGAATGAGCATGGGCAGCAGCTATGACATCAGGTCGGGCAAAATGGATTTGGGCGTGAATCGCAAAAGCGGCAGCATTGACAGGTTTATCACCCTGGATAATTTCACCTTTATGGTTAACTAATATCAAGTCTGAGACGCGGATATGACCAAAGTACATACCGAAAGGATTAACCCAGAAATGGTCAGTCAATTCCGGATCTCTGACGGTAATGTGTCCGGCAATTCCTTCATCAAACCTGTAGCGCGCAAACAGACGAAAAGCAGCTGCTAAACGTTGTTTGCGATGCAGGCGTTCATCTTCGAATCGCTCAAACGTAGGTGGTTGAGGAAGTGAGATGGTTGATTGTGACTTTTGAATCGCTAATTGGGGGTCAATAGATGAAACCATAGGTGTTTTCCAACTACAATTTTTCAGCCGATACAACTAAAGCCGACATTGGTACAACCAGTTTATTATCTTTCAAGTAAGGCTGGGTTGTTTCACTAATGGCTGCGCGGATATTTTCCAGATTTTTCTCAGGTTGACGCCGCAGCAAACCACCTGTTCTAGCTGTACCTTTATAAAAAGCTGCAAAAAAATGCTCGGCGCTTTCTAATTCCCAAATTAAAGGTATTTGCTCGACTAAAGGGTTGGTAAATCCCGCATTTTCCAATGCATTGATCGAGTTTTCTGGCTGGCTAAAATAAAAAAATGGTGGTCCCGGCGGAATCGGCACATCTGGAGCGCCATAGGTTTGAATCGCCTGATAAATTAGCTGGAAGCCGATCGATTTTTCTAGAACATCCCAGACAGTAAAGGCAAATTTACCGCCACCGCGCAGTACCCGAAACGCTTCATTAATCGCTTTTTGGGGTTCAGCCAAATGCAAAATCCCAAAGTTCATCACCACCGCGTCAAATTCTCCTGGGTTAAAAGGCAAAGATTCCGCGTCCCCCTGAACCCAATTCAGAGCGGGATTGATTTCCCTTGCTTTGGCTAACATTGCAAGGGAAAAATCTAACCCAGTCACTTGACATTGACCTTGAGCAGCTTGGGCTGCCACATAACCAGGCCCAGTGGCAACATCAAGTAATTTTATCCCTGCTTGAGCATTAACAGTATCGAGCAAAGGTTTAATCATTTGAAAAGTTAGAGAACCAAAAGAATAATGGTATTCATCAGCAGATTGTTGCCATCCTTGATATTCAAATTCCCTAAATTCTTGTAATTTTTCCATCACTTCAACCACCCCCCTACAACTGTTCCGGATCGATCCCCATTGCACGCAATTGCTCCGCCATTGCTTGTGCTTTCTGTCGTTCCCGTTCTAGCAAAGCCTCTGCCTCTTGGGCCCGTTGGCGTTCCTCTTGGGCCCGTTGGCGTTCCTCTTGGGCACGTTGGCGTTCGTCTTGGGCACGTTGACGTTCCTCTTCGGCGCGTTCTTCTGAGAATGGCAGAATATCGCCCAAACTATTCCACCAACGCAGCCAGTAGCCAGTCCTACCCTCGTGGGTTCCTTCCCAAACTGCCAAGTACAAGTCTAATCCATCAATCCAATAGCGCCCAAACTCGTTGGGTGTTTGCTGACTATAACGGCCCGACTCTAAAGCATAAACCTCTAAGCGTCCTGTCGTCGGTCGAAAGATTGCATAATAAGGAACTTTGATTACCTGTTCGTAAAAATACCACTTGCCCACACCCTCGGTATGCTCGACCGAATATTCATCCCCGTAGGTAGCAGAAAGAAACTCCATCACGATTTGCGGAATAGCCCCTTCTGTATGGGGTGTATAACTGCGACGCGGTTGGTTTGACCCGGTTGGATTGACGGGTCTAACATACATCCAGTCGGGTGCTTTGCAAATAATTCGCTCGTCTACAGAAGCACACAAAGCCAAATTTGATACAACAATTGCATCTTCCATTAACTGAGGAAATGCTGTTAATGGCTGTCTTAGTGCAGCAGCTAGTAGGGGTTGATCGATATTTTCCACGGGGTCATCGGGTAATACAAAGTCGTCTGGCAGTATAGGCCAGCGAATCGATGGTTTTGAGATTGGTGTTTGAATCGCTTCCATCATCGCACCTCGCGATCGGTACGCCTCTAATTATTGATTAAGTGGAGAAAGGTCGCAAAGCATACATAACTGAATTTGAACTAGGTTTTTTGATTGGAAACCTAGAAAACCAACTCGGATTGCTCCGGTAATGTTTTCCTCGTCAAGGTTAAAAGGGCTTTTTCAGTCAAAGACACTGACTTAACCAAAATAGATCTGTTTAATCTTTGACGATAGAGCCAAAGGCTGGAAAGCACCCTTGGGTATCATCACCCCCTTAACGTAGTCCAAAGAAGGACTGAGACTGGCTATCTCTCACAGGTAATGGTTGTCGAGCTTTGTCCAGTGTTTGGTGGATAGCTTTCCCTCGTAGACCCTTGAGTCTATCCTAATCGGATACCGTGCAATCTGCTGTCTATTTATTTTTAAGTATTGCTACTTACGCAGATTTAACGAGATTTTAAAGATTTGGTAAACCAGTGTTTTTTCGGTCAAGGGAATTATAAGATGCTTTTCAAGTCAATAAATCAACTAAAAAATTCAGGCTAGAACCAGAAGTTATCAAATCATGCACAGCAATAACTCTTGGCTATGGCGATCGCTCAGCGCCATAGCATTAACTTGTCTCGGCTTTCCGACTGTAGCAAATGCTGCCAGTCTTGCGCCTGCTTTTGGGAATCAACTTCAGATTCAGAAGATTAGCGGTTCTTTTTTTGATAACAATCCCAGTAGAATTACGCAGATGGCGTTTGGGCCCGACAACCGTCTTTATGCCATCACGCAAGATCGAGGAGTGGAGAGCTTCGCCTACGATCTCAACAGTGGCATTTTGAGCGATCGCAAGACTGCAACAAATATCAGCGGTCTTGGCATCGGCTTCCTTGGCAATACAATGTATCTCAGTGCTTATGACAAAATTGTTCGCCTCAGCGATGACAACATCAACGGGATATGGGGTGAGTCAGGCGAAACCAATGTCAATCTAGTTGAAGGTATCCCCACAGGCGACCATGGGGCAGACCAAATTCAAATTCAGGGTAATACACTCTACGTCGGCATCGGAAACCGCACGATTGATGGCACCAATGTAATTTTTGCAGGCAGCGATTCCCTCGGTGAAACATCCTACGGTGGTACGATTTCTTGGATTCAAGATCTGACTCTAGTTCCCAGCATCCCGAATGCAGCTCAATTAAGAGATAACAACGGTAACCTGTTGAGTGGTTTGGATTTTCTTACCAATAGCACTCCCTATACTTCAACCGCAAAAGATAAACTAATTGTACATTCTTCAGGAGCGAGAAATCCCTATGGGATTGCCTTTGACCGCGACGGCAATTTATGGATGAGCAACAACTATAATCGAGCTAACTCTAATGGTGATGGAACCAGTACTCCCCGTCCCTATGATTCCCTTGATAACGACTTGAGCAATGACGTTTACGACCAGTTTTTTAAGGTGTCGCCACTAGCAGATTACGGCTATACCAATCCTAACTGGCGAAACAACCCGCAAGCTCTAGCCGCAGGTTTCTTTGCTCCGGAAAACCGGGTAACATCGACAACATTTGATAATCTTTTTACCGACTCATTTATTTTGCATGACCCGAAAAACCCCAAGGGTTTAGGACCATCCGCATCGGCTAATGGGTTTGATTTTTATAAGGGTAATAAACTACCGATACAGTTCCAGAACAAAGCCTTTATTACCCGCTTTAATAAAGGCCCGATAGTAGAAACAGATGGAGAAAATTCCCTCAGTTACGGGGATGTTGTCTTAGTCGATCCCAGTACA
This sequence comes from Microseira sp. BLCC-F43, assembly GCF_041929235.1. Classification (NCBI taxonomy): domain Bacteria; kingdom Bacillati; phylum Cyanobacteriota; class Cyanophyceae; order Aerosakkonematales; family Aerosakkonemataceae; genus Microseira; species Microseira sp. BLCC-F43. Next base: position 110,966 of record NZ_JBHFNP010000234.1, on the reverse strand, counting down.
GGGGATGTTAGTTTAGTTGCGGATGGATTCCAGAATCCCCTAGATATTCTTGCAGACTCAGAAGGATTGCTCGTCGCGGATTATAGTGGGGGAATTTATCGCATCAAAAGCGCCTCCAGTTCTACCCAACCCGTCCCCGAAGCTTCTACTGTATTAGGCTTATTAACAGCTGCTGCTTGTGGTGCGATCGCCAAACCTGTCCGCCGGACAATCGCCAAGGGTCAAGCCAAGTCAGCATAAAACTGAGAAAGTAGGTAACGCACAAGCGTCCCTACTTTAAATCATCAATGCGGATGGCGAGACTCGAACTCGCAAGCCAAAGGCACACGCCCCTCAAACGTGCGCGTATACCAATTCCGCCACATCCGCGTTTGTCAGGAGTCAGATATTCATCTTAACTCACACTCGCCCAGCTTAACAAGACCCAAGGATCAGAAAAGTTGCTAACTTCTTCCGAAAGCCCCATTCAGCCATGATACGATTAACAGCCGAACACAAAAAGCTGCTTCGCCTAAAGCGGCTTGCGTTCGGCGTAGCCGTCGCGTAGCGAATCGCCGTTCGCAACCTGCCTCGCGTTGCTCGTCGTGGTTCCTCTATCTAACTTCGTGCTGCTGCTGTTGTCAAAAGCTGGAAAATGCGCTTCTCTAAAATTCTAATTGCCAACCGGGGAGAAATTGCCCTCCGCATCCTCCGCACCTGTGAAGAAATGGGAATCGCGACGGTTGCGGTTCACTCTACCATTGACCGCCACGCCCTCCACGTCCAGCTAGCCGACGAAGCCGTGTGCATCGGCGAACCCGTAAGCAGTAAAAGTTATCTCAATATCCCCAATATCATCGCCGCAGCTTTGACGCGCAATGTCGGGGCAATTCACCCAGGCTACGGTTTTTTGGCAGAAAATGCCAAATTTGCCGAAATTTGCGCCGATCACCAGATTGTTTTTATCGGACCTTCCCCAGAAGCCATCCGGTCAATGGGTGATAAATCAACTGCTAAAGAAACTATGCAGCGAGTTGGCGTCCCTACCGTACCTGGAAGCCTCGGGTTGCTAACCGACGAGAAAGAAGCACTTTCCCTGGCGCGTCAAATTGGTTATCCGGTAATGATTAAAGCCACTGCTGGCGGCGGCGGACGGGGGATGCGCTTGGTGCGCGAAGCGAGTGAATTCCTCAAACTCTTCCAAGCAGCGCAGGGAGAAGCAGAAGCAGCTTTTGGCAATCCAGGGGTTTATCTGGAAAAATTTATCGAGCGTCCGCGCCATATTGAATTTCAAATTTTAGCCGATTCCTATGGCAATGTTATCCATTTGGGCGAACGGGACTGTTCGATTCAAAGACGCCACCAAAAGCTATTAGAAGAAGCCCCCAGTCCCGCACTTTCGCCCCAATTGCGCGAAAAAATGGGAACAGCAGCGGTGATGGCGGCTAAATCAATTAACTATGTCGGCGCGGGTACGGTTGAGTTTCTCCTTGACCAATCGGGTAACTTTTATTTCATGGAAATGAACACCCGAATACAAGTCGAGCATCCCGTTACAGAAATGATTACAGGTCTTGATTTGGTTGCGGAACAAATTCGGGTAGCGCAAGGTGAAAGACTCAGCTTAACTCAAGACCAGGTAATGCTACGGGGTCATGCGATTGAATGCCGAATTAATGCCGAAGATCCAGATCATAATTTTCGACCTTCCCCAGGGCGGATCAGCGGTTACTTGCCTCCCGGCGGTAATGGGGTACGGATGGATTCCCACGTTTATACAGACTATGAAATTCCACCCTATTATGATTCTTTAATTGGTAAGTTAATCGTTTGGGGGCCAGATCGTCAAACGGCGATTAGGAGAATGAAACGCGCCCTGCGGGAGTTTGCCATCACTGGTGTGCCAACTACGATTGGATTTCATCAAAAAATCCTGGAAAATCCGGCATTCTTGCAGGGCGATGTTTACACCAATTTTGTCGAGGGGATGATGAATAAGGGGTAATGGGTAATCGGTAATGGGTGAGGAATTGCCCATTACCGATTACCCATTACCCCTTACCAATTACCCAACCGATGCCATCATCGTTATCAGTCCTTGCTGTCCTAAGAGAATTTCCCGCAGCAGGCTGAAGATGCCAACCCAGATAATGGGGGTAATGTCTACGCCGCCTAATGGCGGTACGATCTTTCTGGTTATTGCTAAAAAGGGTTCGGTAGGCCAACCAATCAGGTTAAAGGGGAAGCGATTGAGATTGACTTGGGGATACCAGGTAAGTACAATCCGGAAAATGAACAGCAGGGTCATTAGCCCTAACACGATACCCAAAGTCCAGCTGGTGATGGTTGCTGTTGTCATGGCGGTTTAATCTAAGGTCTGGCATTCACTAGCAGCGATTGTCTTGTCAAGATGCCAACACCAGGAATTTCTCCCAGGTTTGGGCAAAACTACCGCTTTCACTACAATTTTAAGATTTGTATCCCCCCAAAGCGTTTTTTCGACTCAACTTTCACGAGTTTTCCGTAGCTGCAATGGCTTCTCAAGGTGCGATCGCAAGGGTAAAATGAGAGGACAGTATCGTTTTGTTACAAAGAGGTCCAGAATTTATGACTCCTTCCTTAGCTAACTTTTTTTACAGTCTGCTCGCCGGTTTGGTGGTCGTCGTCATCCCAGTAGTAGTCGGGCTGGTCTTTATCAGCCAGAAAGATAAAATTCAGCGATCCTAAGACGCACCCGTCTCTCAAGTGTGATAGACGAGCAAAAAAGCTTCTGGCTTTAAAGCAACAGAAAAACAATGACGAGGACGCCTACACGCCGTTGGAACGGCAGACAAGCGTCCATTTTTGAATATAGACAAAAGCGGCTCTTGATTTAAAACTAAGCGTGTCAAGCTAAAGTGGAAATGTGGAACACCGACTCGCTGCCATAACACTCATGCACGGAGAAACAAAATGCTCAATCTGGGCTTGTCTTTTGTCAGCTTTCTAGGAATCGCACTAGCGATCGCTGGTGTAGGTCTATATTTTCTCAGATCGATACGCCCGGAACTAGCGAGAGATCAGGATATCTTCTTTGCCGCAATTAGTTTAGTGTGCGGCTTGATACTTCTATTTCAGGGATGGCGCTTAGATCCAATTCTGGCGTTTAGTCAGTACTTGTTGGCAGGATCGGCGGTATATTTTGCGGTGGAAAACCTTCGCCTGCGGGGCGTCACCACCGAGCAAGCAAAGCGGAATACACCGATTGTAGATAGGGGACGCACCGTCAGCCGAGAATACAACGTTTATCAGGAAGCCGAACTCGACGAAATCGGGGCGGTAGAGGATGAGGAGTACGAAGCTCGTCCTAGAATTCGAGGCAGCAGGGAGGCGCGCGCCTCCCGCAATGGAACGTATGAGGAGGAACCCCGTCGTCGTCCATCGGGGCGATTATCAAGTGCCGATAGAGAAAAACAAGCGTCAGCAGAGCGCCCCAGACGTCGTTCCCGGACAGAAACACGGACGCTAGAACCAACAGATGAGTGGGGAACACCAGAAGAGAATATATCTTATGAGGACAGACCCCCTCGCCGTAGCAGAACTCGTCCCCCCCGCGAGGAAGAAAACAGCGAACCCGAAACTACCTCGTCGCGCCCCAGGCGGCGTCGTTCTGAAGAGTCTGCATCCAGACGCAATCGAGAAGATGTAGAAGCAACGCCAACAGACTACGTTGATTACCAGCCAATTAAATCCAGCAATGAAGAAGATAATTCCGGGAATTTTGACTACTAGACTTTAAACAGCTGGGTATTGTTTGACTAGAGGCTGTTTTTTTGCCTGATACTAACGCAAGCTCATACCGACGAGCAACCGGCTTTGATTGGCAACGGTTGCTTTTTAGCATTTTTAGGGAACTGCAACGATGGCGCAAAACCGGCAAGCATACTTAGCGCTCGCGGCTAAAATTAATATTTTTATCAATTACAAGGCTCAAAACCTTGTTTTCAACATTCATAAAAGGATTAGACAGCCACATGGGAAAAAGTAAAAATAAAGGTGAAGCTAAATCATATTTGCTCTATTCAAACCCGTCAACACTTATATCCAAATCTCAGGATGAATACTAAACTTTTACCAATCGCGGCTTCAGGAGTCCTAGCTACCAGTAGTCTTATAGGTTCTGCTGGAATGGGAGCGATCGCTCTAACCAGCCAACTGTTACTCGATGCGGCTCCAGTCTCTGCCCAAGCTGTTGACGAACAAACGAATATTCGCGTCTATCGACAAGCGAGTGCAGCGGTTGTGTCGATTAATACAGGTAGGGGGACGGGCAGCGGTAGTATTATCAGCCCGGATGGCCTGGTTTTAACCAATGCCCACGTCGTCGGCAACGCCCGCCGTCCCATTACTCTAACCTTGGCAGATGGCAGGCAAGTGCCAGCCGATATTGTGGCCTTTGGTAACAACAATCTAGACCTAGCCGTTCTGAGAATTCGCGGGGCTAGCAATCTGCCCACCATGCGACTGGCGCGTCCGGGTTCGGTACAAGTGGGTCAGCGAGCGTTTGCAATTGGCAATCCCTTTGGTCAGTTTGCCGGTACGTTCACCGTCGGGATCGTCAGCCGCATTGACCGACAACGGGGCTTGATTCAAACCGATGCTGCAATCAATCCCGGCAATTCTGGTGGCCCATTGCTCAACAGCCAAGGAGAATTAATTGGGGTCAATACTGCCATTTTTACCAACGGTTCGACTCCCGGTAACATCGGCATCGGGTTTGCGATTAACATCGACCGGGTGCAGCCTTTCCTCACAGCGGTGCGTCAGGGAAGGGCACCCCGCGTCGCCCAAACACAACCGCAACGATCAAATGTGGTGCCTCAGCAATCTCAAAGGCTGGTACTCAACGGTTCCCCAATCTCTGGCTCTCTGGGTAGGGGAGACAATGTGTTACCGGCAGATAACAGCTTCTTCGACTTTTACACGTTTGAGGGGAGAGCGGGTCAGCGCGTCTCGATTGAGATGAGCAGCCAGGAAATTGAGCCTTATTTAATTTTGCTGGGTCCCGATGGCAGGGAACTCGCACAAGTGGGTGATGGCGGTGGCGGCGGCAACGCCAGGATTGCTGCGATTTTGCCCCAAAACGGCACTTATATGTTACTGGCAAACTCGCGGGAACCTGGAGAAACTGGAGCTTACCTGTTACGCGCCGTGGCTAGTAGCGTCGGTCGCCGACTGCAACTGAGGTAAGATGCCTGCATTTTGGAGCTATTGCCGAGCTGGGGTTTGTAGTGGTTGAAGCGATCGTATGAGCGATCGCACCACATCAGTCCCAGCTGCTGGTTCCCACATGCTATTAACGTAAGTTGCTAGTTATATCGAGCGGTACTGGTAATCGGTAATGCGTCATGGGTAATTGTACTGACGGCAAAAGCCTGTTACTCCAATTACCAATTACCAATTACCCATTACCGCTGTCACAACTATTAACTAGCAACTTGAGTTATTAACAAAGATTTCAAACAGCAAATTTTTGATTCAGCATTAATTCCTAAACGTTAAGGAGGGGAAAGCTATATATAGCAGATTAGGCGAAATAAGTCAATATGTTAGAGGAAAAGTCGCACCGCACCCGAAGAACGAAAAGGAAACTACTGAGTCTAGCAGTATCGGGAATTTTGACGACGGTCGCTACAATTGGCGTGACAGGGATTAACGAGATTGCTTTCTCAAACCCTAGCTGGGTTTATTCCAACCGTGCCGTAGCTCAAGAAGACATCGGCGAAGAATTATATCGCAAGACAAGTTTGGCGGTAGTCCGCATAGAGACTGCTGACGCCACTGGTAGCGGCTTCATTATCACCCCAGACGGTAAAGTAGTAACGAATGCTCACGTTGTAGGGAATGCCGCTACAGTGATTGTTACCCTGCTAGATAAGAGTAAGTTAATAGCAGATGTCATTTCCGTTGGAGAAGCTGATGGTACAGACTTAGCCCTCCTACAAATTCGGGGACAAAAGAATTTGCCAACGATTCGCTTTGGTAGTATAGACTCAGTCAGGGTGGGACAGCCAGTGTTTGCGATTGGCTATCCCTTTGATCTTGGCAAGTCCCTGACTAGAGGTATTATTAGCCGCATCGACAGAAAAAATGGAGAAATCCAAACCGATGCAGCACTCAATCCCGGCAATTCTGGGGGACCGCTGTTGAACAGTCAGGGGGAAGCGATCGCAGTCAACACCAGTATTCGGCGTGATAGTGTGGGGGTTAATTTTGCCATTGCCGTAGATACGGTGCAATCTTTCTTAAAAGAACCACCTCCGAAGCAATGGGCTTGTATTGGTCAGCAGGAACCTCAACAACTTGTGCTGAACGGCGCAATTGTCAGTGGGAGGCTGAGTAGCGGTGACAACATTTTGCGTAAGGATCAAAGCCTTTGCGATGCATACAGCTTTGTAGGAAAGGCTTCTCAGTGGGTCAGAATTGACATGGTAAGCCTGGAATTTGACCCCTATTTGATTCTGCTCGACCCGAATGGCGTACAGCTATCCTCGGATCAAGGTGGCAGTGACCCTTATGCCGAAATAGGGATCCAACTGCAATCGGATGGCACTTACAGGGTAATTGCTAACTCTCACAGTGCAGGGGAATCAGGAGTTTATAACCTACGGGGCGAGAGCCTGATTTTATGGAAAACCGGCGAACTTCGCTCAGGTGAATATAAGGATTTTTGGTTTTCAGGTCAAGCTGGACAGTCAGTGACGATTAGTTTGGAAAGTCGCGATCTTGATACGAGTTTGTCCCTGTTGGCTCCTGATGCTCAGTCCCTTGGCAGCAGCGACGAAAAGCTCAAAGTTAAATTACCTGCCACTGGCATATATATTATCAGAGTCAGCGCCTCTGATAACGAAGGCGAAGGTCAGTTCACCCTAGTAGTTCGCGAAAATGGGCTGACTCTGGCAGGTAGCTGAAATCTAGGGTTGAGGCTGAGACTGCTGCTCTAGATTTTGCACCGATTCGATCAGATCGCGTACCGCATCAACCCCTTGTGAAGGCTCAAATCCCAGCGGGAATTTGCCCCGAACTAGCATTCGTAACCCTAAAGGCCCCAGACTAATTAATCCCTTGAGATCGCGGAACGAATTAGCCACCACCTGCAAGCCAAACCGACGTTCGTCAATCCAACCCCCATCTTTAACCAAATCGATTAATACCTTACGGTGGCGAATTGAGCGACTCGCCTGGGAATCCTGGCGATGGAGAATTTCGCTTTTAATTTTACCGATTTGATCCATTGGGGCGACCTCCATCGGACAAACCGCATTGCAGTAATAACAGCGAGTGCAACCCCAAACTCCCGCAGTCCCTTGGTTATATTTTTCTAAACGAGGTGAGGTTTGGGCATCGCGAGAGTCTGCTACCATCCGATATGCCTTAGCCAGCGCATGGGGGCCAACAAAATCGGGATTCACCTCGCGAGCATTGCACTCGGAATAACAAGCACCGCATAAAATACAATTACCCGTTTGATCCAACTTGGCTCTTTCTTGGGGAGTTTGGAGAAACTCGCGCTCTGGAACTTGCCTAGCACCCGTAGATACATAAGGATCGACCGCCTCCAAGTTATCCCAAAAGCTACTCATATCGACCACCAGATCCTTAATCACTGGCATGTTGCCCATCGGTGCGACAGTAATTTCGGGTAGGGTTTCACCTGGAGTTGAATTTGACGCGGCTAGCAACTGTTGCAATCTTTGCATTTCGCTGCCAACATTTTCCTTACATGCCAAAGCCGAACGACCGTTAATCCGCATCGCGCAACTACCGCAGATGGTATTGCGGCAATTTTTGCGAAATGCTAAACTTCCATCTTGCTCCCACTTAATCCGATTGAGGCAATCCAGGATTGTATTGCCTGGATCGACATCCAGGGTATAAGTTTGAATCCAAGGCTCGCTGTTTTGACTCTGCCGTAAAATCTTAAAAAAAACTTGCATTTTCTGGAACCTTTGTCTCGAAATCTAAACCTGCCCTGCTCTTAAGTGTCGCTCAAAGCCAGCGGGTCGTTTCAACATGGGTGGCGGGATCTGGTGACGACAAAACTATCACCACTTCCAGTTTAAGGCCGAACATCGCTACAAAAGCTAAGGACAGCGCCGTTTTCCCGGTTGACGCTCCCTGTTGCGAGGGACTCGTTTTAAGCTATCTGTACTTAATTTGCTGAGTTTTAAGTAGGGAGATAGGCTGATTAGGCTGGTGGGGATATCTTAACTTTTCCGGGCATCTTTAAAGCTGGGGAAGATCCCGCAGCGGGGGAAGATGGGAAAAAATTCTGCTTCATCTCCCTAACATCCCTCATCTGTTGCACCGAAAAGTCAGATTCCCCATCACCTTTACGCCCCATCATCTTACCTGGGAGGGGGAATCACCCCTTATTCCCCTGTAGCGAGATGAAAAAGATCAATCGATCAAATGCCAGCAAATATCCTGTAAGATAGATTTCTCCATCAGCCAAGTCGCTCACATCTGGCAACCCTAAGGTCAGTACCGATCAAAAAATGGCTGGAGCCATACAACGGTGCGATCGCTTGTACAACCCCTGGTAGACATTTCTTTAAAAATTCTGTAGCAGAGCGATCTTTTTTGTGGTAAGTACCCCGGCGACCCTTGTGTGTTGATTGCCAGATTGGCCTTGGATGTACTTCCGGAAATTGCCCTGGGTAATCCAGCTTTTTAGTCACGGTGAAAATTCTCAAAAACACTTGTCAAAAATAGCAGATTTAACGATATATTCTTTATAAGGCCCATCTGGGCATGTGCGACTTTATTAAGTTACCTAAAACTGGATATTTCCAAAAACGATGAGTGAATCAACACCGACTGCATTAACAGGAAAGGCTCTGCTTCAAAAAGTAAAAGAACTCTCCCACTTGCCCCGCCGCGAAACAGCAAAGCGCTGCGGGTACTACACCGTAACCAAAAACAGCCAGACACGAGTCAATCTGACCGATTTTTATGATGCCGTTCTGGCAGCAAGAGGCATTCCTCTCAGTCCAGAAGGACCAAAAGATGGTCGCGGTCGCGAACCGACCTACCGCGTAAGCGTCCATAAAAATGGTCAGATTGTTATCGGTTCAACCTACACCGAGGCAATGGGATTAAAGCCTGGTGATGAATTTGAAATCAAGCTGGGCTACAAGCACATCCACCTGATTCAGGTTGACAGCGATAAAAGCTCTACCAACGGTAAAGTAGTAGACGACTCTGACGAAGACTCTGACGAAGAAGAAGAATAAAATTCGCCAGCCTTGGTTTATATAGCGTGGGAATTCGAGTAATTCTGTCACGGCAAGCTGGTTTGAGCGACCAAGAATCCCCCTGAGTTGTCTGGGGGAGTGTCAACTCAATTGACTGACACCAAGCTAGAGAGGGCAATCGGATGCCTTTTTCGCCCATGCTTGCTGTCAACGAAATCAAAGCTGTTGCGGCTGTTGCGATGACCTTGTTTGACCGGGCAGCTAGTTCGCTTTTGTTGTTTTTTACCCAGGCGCACCCAATGTTGCGGGTAGTATGTTTTTTCATAGCCTGGGTAGGGTGCTGGTTACCGATAGCGATCGCAATTGCGCTGGCGATTAATTGGCACCCGCCAAAGCCATTGGCAGCAGAGCAAAAGCTGCCTTTATTGGCTTCGCTTTACCTGATAGCGCCCATATTATTGTGGGGAATTGCTGGGGTAGAGGGGGGATCTTTTTCAACTTACGGCTTGCCGCCAAACCCTGTTGTTTTAGTTTCTTTAGGGTTGGGGTTCGGCTTAGCCGTAATCAGCTTGGTCGTTATATTTGGCATAGAATGGGCGCTGGGCTGGATTAGTTGGCAGCAGTCAAACTGGCGGCAACTGAAATCGGTTTGGTTGCCGACTTTATTGCTGGGATTGTGGATTGGTGGCACCGAGGAATTAATTTTTCGGGGCTTCCTTTTGAACTCACTAATGGGGGGCGGGTTTAAAGAAGCCTCTGCTGTTTCCGCAGAGATGCTGGTTAAACCCACAGCTACACTTTGGGTGGCAGCAGCAATTTCCAGTCTGATTTTTGCTGTTCTGCATCTGGTTTGGGAAATTCGAGAAACCTTGCCCCAAATACCAGGATTGTGGCTCATGGGAATGGTACTGGTATTAGCGAGGTTGTGTGAGGTCGGGGATCTAGGTTTAGCTTGGGGACTCCACGCAGGTTGGATATGGGGACTCGCTAGTATTGAGGCGGCTGGGTTGATAAAATACACTGGTAACGCATCTGTTTGGATAACAGGTTTGGCAGGGAAACCTTTAGCGGGTGCAGTGGGTATTTTGTGTTTGTTGGGAACCGCAGCGGTTGTGTGGATAATGGAATTGAATCTACTCGCTTCGGTGTCCGAAAAATTTTATTGAACCGCCAAGAAGCCAAGAACGCCAAGGAAGAAGAGAGAAGAAGTAGTAATATTTTACTGGGAAGGGAGTAAAATCTAAAACCGCTTGGCGGTTAAAATTGTGACTGGATTGAGGGGGGAAAAGCGCGTTAGCTGCCCTACAGAAACGGATCTCGATAGTTGGACTTGCAGGAGGTGGTAATTCCAATTGCGATCGTTCGCCCATTTTACCGCCTCACTCAGATGTTCCACGGTTGCCAAGGCTAGTACAATCGATCCATCAGGAGCTAAGTTACCCCCACAAAAACTGAGAATTTTACTCAAATTGCCGCCGCTACCGCCAATAAAAATGCGGTCGGGGGCGGGTAAGCGGTATAAAATTTCTGGGGCGCTTCCGTGGATAGAAATAATATTTTTCACTTGAAAGCGCTGACAGTTTTTCTCGATCAGGGCGGTACCGGCGGCGGTTTTTTCTATGGCATAAACTCGGGAAGTTGGAAATAAGCGGGCAATTTCAATCGAAACCGATCCCGTACCTGCCCCAATATCCCAGATAGTTTGTTTGTCTGCGAGGGATAATTCTCCCAAAACTAACGTGCGGACTTCCCGTTTGGTGATCAATCCTGGGCGATCGCTAAAACTCAAAAAGCTGCCATCGGGTAACCCCAGCATCGGTAGAGATGCTAAATTGGGTAAGGGCAAAATGTCCTCTTCTTGATCGCTCAGAGACTCTCGACGCAGTAAAACTACCACATTCAGCGGGGCAAAGGTTTGATTTAATACCTCTGATATCGATAAACACCTGACGCGCTCCTCGTTACCGCCCAAATTTTCGCACACCCAGAAATCGTAGTAAATCGATAGATCTAAAACTTCCAGCAGGCGAGCGATCGCATTGGGAGTGCGGGTATCGTCGGTTAATACGGCAATCTTGCCCGCACCCTGCTGTAGCGCTTGCGTCAACTCGTCAAAAGAACGTCCGTGGGCGCTAACAAATCGGGCATCTTGCCAAGGTACCTTAATGCGGTTAAACGCCAATTGAACCGAACTGAGATGGGGATGAAACACCAACTCTTCTGGGGGTAATTGCAACAGCAGCAGACGCCCCAAACCAAAAAACAGCGGATCGCCAGAGACTAATACTACAATGCTGCAGGTGTTGCCGGTTTCTATGCGGCGGCGAATTTCCCGAATCGCCGGGGTAAAATCGTTCAGAACGATGCGTCTAGCGGGGTGATGGGGGAAATAGTCCAGGTGGCGATCGCTCCCCACCAATAGCGTCGCCTGTAATACCAGGTGCTGCACCTCTGCAGTCAGTCCAGCAGCGCCATCCAAGCCAATTCCAACTACATGTACCGTCATAATTTGATCGTGGCTAATGGCTAATGCCTAATGGCTAATAGTAAAAAGCTTTGATTTCCAACTCGTAGTTAACGAGCTGCACAATTAGCAATTAGCGATTAGCAATTAGCAATTAGCCATTAACCATTAGCGTTTTCCCAAGCCAGAACTATTAAACCATTAAGGATGGCAGATGCAACGGGAGAACCGCCTTTGCGCCCTGCAACGCGAATTTGGGGTACTGGAGTTTGCGCCAGGACTGCTTTGGACTCGACCACGGAAACAAAGCCAACGGGTGCGCCAATTACCAAAGCCGGTGATACGGGTGCCAACTTCAACTCAGTACACAGCGCCAGCAGAGCCGTAGGCGCATTGCCGAAGACAAAAATTGCTTGGGGGAATTTCTGCCAGCATTCGAGTAATCCGGTTTCGGTGCGAGTTTTGCCGGTAAGTGCAACGCCTGCTGCATCAACGGCACAGATGACGGGGTTGTTAAAGGTTTTGGCGACCATACCGGCAACCCCTTTTTCAACCATTGCCACATCTGTAACAATAGGCACGCCTTGCTGGAGGGCAGTTATTGCTGCTGGGATCGCTCCTGGACTGAACCGAATCAGGTGCTTAAACTCGAAGTCAGCCGTACTGTGAATCACTCGCCGGACAATCGCGTACTCGGCTGGACTAAAGTTATGTTCGCCGATTTCTTGGTCGATGATGGCAAAACTTTGTTCCAGAATTGGGTGATTGAGAGAACTCATGAAAATTTTGGATTTTAGAGTTTCGATTTTAGATTATGTGGACTTACGCTCATATTCCCGGTTTGTACGAAAAATCGTTTGTTTGGAAGAGATCGACGGTCTAAACCGGGTTTCTGGCCTGCAATTCCCCCAATCTAAAATCTAAAATTCTAATACAGGCCAGTCAGGTTCGCGATAGTAGCGAGTCATATCGTCAAACTTGCGAAGTTCGGCGCGGTGTACCAAGATTTCTTGGGGATTATCGAGCCATTGGAGGTTCAAATCGGAAAAAAGATTGCTGAGGCGATCGCTATCGAGATTGGAAGGGATATCGCCAAAATAGCCAAGGGTGACGTGGGCGGTGAAGCCGTACTGCTGTTCGATCCCCAAAGCGATTAAATCGGGAGTTTGATAGAGCGCCCGACGTAATTTTACAATGCGATCGTAAGATTGCTCGTCCGCTGGCACAAGACTTACCCCCAAGGCTCTGGGCATGACGATTAGTCCCAACAGCTGCCATCGAATCGGGTTTCCACCGCTGACCAAAGGCTGGGACTGTTTTAAGATTTGGTCGATAGTATGGCGCAGATGCGGTTCAAAATCAGGTTTTTCCCCTGTAGCGTGACGGTAAGCATCGTCCCAAATCAAATCGGCTAAAGTGAGATGAAAGCTAGATGGAGGCAGGGGAACGATTAACCCAGGGTCAATCTGCTGCGCGATTTGCTCTTGACAAGCCTTCAAATTTGTATAAAAATCCTCGTTTTTTGACTCATCTTCCCAAGGCGGGGTAATCAATGTATACCCAGGAAAAGGTACAGCTTGCCTGCCACCCTCTGGACGCGGTTCAAACTTTGAAGATTCCTGAACGTGCTGTACTTGGAACCTATAAGTTTCCGGCTGCGTCATCCTGGCGACTCGGTTTAAGTAAGTTGGATAGTTATCGTCCACCCTAGATTGCCTCGCGTGCTAACTTGATTTTAAAGTTGGGCGCTATGGAAATGCCGTTTATTTTTAGAAGCTGTTTTTCTGCAAAACTGGGAAGCCGATGCAAAAAAATGCCCAAATCTTATACGAATCACAGTTTAGCAAAGAAGAACGAGGTTTTGAATCCTTACGGACTATGGCAATTTACTTTTACTGGGGGGAAGATGATTTTGCGCTGCACAAAGCGGTTGACAAATTGCGCGAATCGGTTATCGATCCCCAATGGGCTAGCTTTAACTATGACAAAATTGCGGCGGAGCGACCAGAGGGGGTAATTGAGGGTTTAAATCAAGCCATGACGCCCCCGTTTGGAGCTCAAAGGCGTTTGGTTTGGTTGTGCGATACGACGGTATGTCAGCAGTGTTCCGAAGCGCTGTTGGCCCAATTAGATAGCACATTCTCTGCCCTACCCGACACATCCGTCGTTTTGCTGACGACGCGCAATAAACCGGATGGTCGGCTTAAATCTACCAAACTGCTGCAAAAACATGCGGAAATTAAAGAGTTTTCCTTAATTCCGCCCTGGAAAGAAGACCTACTTGCCCAGCAGGTAAAGCAAGCGGCGTTCGATCTGGGGGTGAAGCTGACGCCAGAAGGGATCGATCTGTTGGTGGACGCAGTGGGGAACGATACGCGACTGCAAGATAGCGAACTGAGAAAGTTGCAGCTTTACGCCGATAGTACCCAAAAAACTTTAAGTGCGGAGGTTGTTGCCGCCTTGGTAACGGCGAATACTCAAAATAGCTTCAAACTAGCAGACGCGATTCGCGAGGGGGATACAGGACGCGCATTAGCCTTAGTCGAGGATTTAATCGCGCGTAACGAACCACCCTTGGTAATTGCGGCTACAATTATCGGACGATTTCGCACTTGGTTGTGGGTGAAGCTGATGACAGCAGAGGGAATTCGGGATGAAATGGCGATCGCAAAAGCCGCCGAAGTGCCGAACCCCAAGCGCGTCTACATCCTGTTAAAGGAAGTCCAGTCTATCAGCTTGCACCAACTCCAGAAAACCTTGCCCATCCTGCTAGACTTAGAAGTCAGCCTCAAGCAGGGATCGGCAGCAAAAACCACCCTAATTGCCAAAGTTATCGAACTTTGCCAAATTTTGAGGACTGTCCGTCGTCCGTAGTCAATAGTTACGAAAAAAACCACCAACTACTGTCTGGCGAGTTGAGATCAACTTAGGAGTTACGCGCAAGTTCCCGGTTTCTCTAAAAAATCGTTGGTTTGGCAACCAGAGATCGAGGTCTCACCAAAGTTTCTTTTCTCGTCGTGGGTAAGTCCTGCAACTGTCGATTTGGGCATTGATGGTTGTTGACATCCTCTGGGAGCTGAAGGTACGGAGATTCCTACCATTCAAGAGAGTAAGGGCGGGTTGACGGTTGAGCGCAAACTGCTACTACTGTAGTCTGACACTTGCTTCCACGTGGGTTTAGAGTCTCGGATAGCCCACCCGCGACTTATGTATGGTTGAAAAATGCCACAAATTTTTGACTTATGCCTCGAAGTGTAGATTATAAACTATTGACTGTTTGGCTTCCCTATTTTGTTTCAGGCTCGGTTTCACACCGCCGTCGGTAGTATATCGACTGCAAAACTAGGTGGGTCGTTGACCACTACCCATAATACAATAAAGCCGTCGTAGAACGACGGGGCTTGTATGCCAAATTTTTGGTCAAAGTGCGCCCCTACACCACTGACTACTGATAACTCAGGAACTTTACTCCCCTAAAATAGTTCAAAAAATACAGCCAGTTGATATGGTTGTTATCCCTCTCGAACCATTATGTCCAATAATTGCCGTCCTATTGCTCGACCCATGTTGAATCGGATACTATCCCAATCTCTGATTGTGGGAGTTCTCTCCACCTGGGGTTTGCTTTCCGGGGTGACTGTTGAGTGGTCTTTGAGTTCCCCTAGTTTTGCCTTTCGTTCCAGCGCCTTGGCGCAAAGCGAGGATGAGATCGATCGCTACGTTCAAGCAGCTAGAGAGATTGAGTCCAGTCGTCAACGCGCCTATAACGAAATTAAGGGAATCATTGGCGGAGAAGTTCCCTCGTTTGTTTGTAACCAAAGACCTGGAAGCCTCGACGCCCTGCCCGCCGGACGCGCCCGCGATATTGCCGCTCGCTACTGCGACGAGGCTGAGAACATTGTTAAAAAGAATGGTTTAACCAATGAAAGCTTCAATGCGATTACGCGCAGGCGGCAATCCGACCCGGCGCTGGAACGACGAATCCAAGATGCCCTAAATCGCCGTTAACCAAGCGAGGAAATCTCCGGCAAAGTGTTCAGTCTTGCGCAAAATTGCAGATAGCTTTTCGCTTGGCATGAATGTTTTTCATGTGTTTCTTTACCGTGTTGAGGGTGATGAACAGTTCATCCGCAATTTCTTTATATGAGTAATTGGCTCGATAAAGTAACCACACCTCGGCTTCGCGGGGAGTTAAGCCGTATTTGTGGACATCGGTAGTCACCATCCTTTGGAGCGACTGATATCGATCTTCTAACGTCACCAACAGGCAAGGACGCTTGATTTGTTCTAATTTAAGCCACCGCACGCGAACGCGAAATGCGACGGAATCGCCTTTGGTAATTTCCGACTCAATTATCATTTTTTGAGTCGGAAATAAGTCGCGACTTTCGATTAATGACTGGCAAACATGCCAAATTTCTTCTGGAATCGAGTTAGCTTGTGAATTTCCTGGATGCAGTTGCTCGCAAATCCTTGTGGCACACTGATTGGCATGAAGGCATTCCCCATGTTCTGTCAGAATCAAAATGCCGTCAATAAAGCCTTCCAAAACGGCTTGCAACAGGGAAATAGGCTTCAAATTAGTACTAGCAGCGTCTTCTAACTGTTGGGTTTGAATACTGGGTTGTTTTGGCACAAGCCTAAGGGCTTCGTTACTGTAGGTGGAATACATGAATTACCTGCTTGATTTATAAACCGTTATCGTTCATGGGTCTTGGGTATTGGCTCTTTGCACCCCTATTACCTACTACCAATTACCCATTGGCTATTACCGATTGATTTTGAGAATGCACCCCAGTAGTATTACTGATATTTCAGTCATAATGTATCTAAATCCATTGCAAATCACCCGGATGCGTGAATATGCGGATGTTATGACACTAAGTCATCTGACTGGAAAATAGCCCTTACTCGCTTGAATTCTGGACTTTTGAACCAGGCGATCGCAACCAATCGGGAAACTGTCACTCTCAATACTACAAGGGATACCTATGCCCCTCATACCGTTTTCCCTTCAATCTCTAACAGATCCGCCTAAATCCCCCTTAAAAAGGGGGACTTTAACTTCTTCGGTTCCCCCCTCACATCCCCCTGTTCCCTTAAAAAGGGGGATGTGAGGGGGATCGCTTTTTTTCTCCGGGGTTAGGGGAGATCGGATCTGTAGCATCAAGACGGGAAAATGATATAACCCTCGACGGCGTGGAGAGGGCGGTAATCCTGCCCCCTTCCCTTGCAGGATACTCGTGGCGATTGAAGAGGACGCAAAGACGCTAAGGACACGGTGACGCGGGGACACCCCATGATAGGAGTCAGGGGATTCCAGTAAGGAAGAATTTTCTGATTCTCCACGCATAAATTCGGGGGTTTGCGACCAGGTGCAAAATCGAAAAGGCTAATTGCTAATTGCTAATTGCTTAGATTCTTTCCTAGCAAATCAATTCCCCAAGGGGGGGCAGGGGGGGATCGCAGCCTATAATCTAGTTTGATCAAGGAGTCGATATTATGTCTCAAATATCGCGTCGTCGCTTTTGCCAATTTGCCGGAACGACTCTCGCCACTCTCGGTTTGAGCCAGTTAAACCCGATCCCCAAAGCGGAGCGTTACGGTAAAGTTTTAGCCCAAAGTACTCGCCGTAAACTTGCTTTATTAGTGGGGATTAATCAATATCCATTTTTACCTTTAAGGGGTTGTATCACTGATGTAGAGATGCAACGTCATCTGCTCATCTATCGATTTGGATTTAATCCCAAAGATATTTATATTATCAGGGATAGGCAGGCAACTCGTCAAGATATTTTAGCAGCGTTTGAAGAACATTTAATTAAGCAAGCTAAACCAGGAGATGTGGCAGTATTTCACTATTCTGGTCATCGTTCTCAGGTTCGCGATCCTTATCCAATTATGACTGATTCATGGGTGGATGGGAATAATTTAAACGGGACAGTGCCAGTTGATAGTACTTTACCGCCAGGATATCCCAAAGTTGGTGGTGCAGTGAGAGATATTATGGGGCATACTTTATTTTTGTTGATGTCGGCGATAAAGACAGAAAATTTTACGGCAGTTATTGATAGTTGTTTTTCTGGGAGTGCGACCAGACCAGAGTTTAAAGAAAGAGTGCGGGATGGTGGGCCTAAGCTAGAAATTTCGCCTTGAGAAAAGTCTTACCAGGAACAGTGGCTGGCTCGCTTAAATATGACTCCTGAAGAATTTGTCAAGGGCTATAAAACTAGGGTTGCTAAGCGAGTCGTACTAGCAGCGACAAACCGGAATCAAACTGCCAAAGATATGCCGATTAATGGCTTTGATGCAGGCATTTTTAGTTACCTTTTAATTCAGTATCTTTGGGAACAGACTTGTACGCCAGATCGGGCGATCGCATATACCAATCAACAAATTCCTGAGATGTGGGAGCAAAATCCTACCTATGAAGTCAAAGTCGGCAGCGGCTACGGTCAGCAACCGATTTATTTGCTCAATCCTACCAGTCCCCCTGCCAATGCTGTGATTACTGAAATTAAGGGAAATCAAGCTACTTTGTGGTTAGGAGGATTAAACCGCAGAGGTTTAGCAAATTCATCTCCGGGTAGGTTGTTTACTGTTGTTAGTCCGCCGGAAAATTTAGGGAGTAAAGTGACTCTACAGTCGCGTCGGGGTAGAGTTGGCATTGCAACTATCACAGGGAATATTAAACCTGGAACGCTTTGGCGTTTGGGTGATTAATTTTGGGTTGTTAGACCTCGCGTATTAGTTCATAGTGCGCCAGTTCATAGCCCGCCAGGGAATCAATTCCCTAGATCATAGCGAAAGTCCACGCTCGCGTGGACTAATATGAAGAGTCCGATCCCATATCTTCTGAACGTATTGCCTTCAGTCCGTTTTAACGGACTTTAGCTAAAAGCCCTTGGAATTTATTCCCTGGCGGTTCGACGGGATAGCTATCAACTGAACTATATTTAACAATTTTGCTATAATTAATCCCAAAAATACCAAGAGAGGTTGTTATGTATACGCTAAAAATTCAGAAGATGGGCGATTCTCTAGTAATTACTTTGCCTGAAGAAGTTTTAAAACAGCTTAATGTCAGTGAAGGAGATAGTTTGTTTCTGACAGAAACTCCTGAAGGGATGCAACTAACGACTGGCAATCCGGAGTTTGAAAAAGCGATGAAGGCTTACAAGATAATTAGCGAAAAATATAAAAATGCTTTGCGGGAGTTAGCCAAATGAGCGAACCGCTTTGGATATCTGAAGATATTGCGAAAGCTATCCATGCGGCTCAAATTGCTCAACATGGAGGAAGTCCGGAAATTAGAGAGCGAAATTTGCTTTCGGCTAGTTTAGCTAGACCTCGACATCTATTTACTTACGAGCAATCGAGTCTTTTTGAACTAGCGGCAGCTTATGGGTATGGTTTAGCCAAAAATCATCCATTTATAGACGGAAATAAAAGAACTGCTTTTGCGGTGATGGCAACTTTTTTGCTGGTAAATGGCTATTTACTTGAGGTTGCTGAGATGGAAGTGGTGGGAATTATGGAACGGTTGGCAACTGACCAAGAAAATCAAGATTCTCAGGCTCAATGGTTAGAGGTAAATTCCGCGAACTTAACCGATTGACTTTGACTGGATAAGGATGTCAGCACTATGAGCGCAACGACTCAGGAAAAATTAACTTTTGACCAATTTATGGAAGCTTGTCCAGAGAGCGGTATCTACGAACTGATTAATGGAGAAATTGTAGAAGTGAGAGCAACCAGAAACCATGAAGATGTAGCTGATTTAATCTACAAAAATTTTGCTCGAGAGATTGACCGCTTGGAACTCAATTACGTTGTCAAGCGTACTGCCGTTATTAAAACTCTGACAAGTGCGGGTGAAGAACAAGGTAGAAATCCGGATGTCAGCGCGATCGATCGCAGGGTCTGGCGTTCAAATCGCTCGGATTACAATGCTCTAGAAGTCCCGATTCAGTTAGCTGTAGAGGTGACTTCAACTAATTGGGATGATGATTATGTGGATAAGTTGGATGAGTATCAGCGTTTAGGAATTCCTGAATACTGGATTGTAGATTATTTAGCTATTGCTTCAAGAGAATATCTGGGAAATCCTAAAGTTCCTACTGTCTTTGTTTTTCTGCTTGATGAAAATGGTCAGTATCAACGGCATCAATTTAGAGGGGCTGACCGAATTATCTCGCGCAGGTTTCCAGAACTAGCGCTGACAGCAGAGCAGATGTTTATGGCCCAAAAAGAAAGGCAGAGGGCAGGAGGCAGGAGGAAGAAGGGAAGAAGTTGGTTGAGTGGAGCAAAGTTAAAGCTTCTGCACGACTATTCACCTCCTGCCTCCTTAAGTTTTTTTGTCGAACTGCATAATTTCCACCTCTGGGCATATATCTTGCATTAGTAATTCCATCAGAGGCAAGAGAGCGCAGGTGCAGCGATGACTCAACAACCGAAAAGAGATGCGATTGAGCAGAAGTTGCCCGTTTTATCATCTCGGAGGCAGAAGGCAAGAGGAAAGAAGTTGGTTGAGTAAAGCAAAGTTAAAGCTTCTGCAAGACCATTCACCTCCTGCCTCCTGCCTTCTTCAATCGCTCTATTGCTCGGTTTTCTCTTGGTATCAGAGTCTGTCCCTGCTACGCCGAGGCGCATGGGTGCAAGCATTGCCCAACAACCAGGTACTACCGGGCAAGAAGCAACTCGCGCTGCTGCAAGACGAGCTTTTCAGGAGGGATTGCAACTATTCCAGCAAGGAACAGCAGAATCTCTGCGACAGGCAATTGCAAAATTGGAAGAGGCACTGCGGCTTTATCAGACGGTGGGCGACAAGCAATGGGAAGCAACTACCCTGAATAACATCGGTGCAATCTACTCAGATTTGGGAGAGAAACAGAAAGCGCTCGACTACTACAACCAATCCCTGCCCCTTTCTCGTGACACAGGCAACCAGGTAGGGGAAGTCTTTACTCTCAATAACATCGGTCTAGTCTACGACAATTTAGGAGAGAAACAGAGAGCAATCGACTACTACAACCAATCCCTGCCCCTTTTTCGTGCCATCGGCAACAAGGTAGGAGAAGCTCTTGTCCTCAATAACATCGGTGCAATCTACTCAGATTTGGGAGAGAAACAGAAAGCGCTCGACTACTTCAATCAATCCCTGCCCCTTTCTCGTGCCACAGGCAACCAGGTAGGGGAAGTCTTTACTCTCAATAACATCGGTCTAGTCTACGACAATTTAGGAGAGAAACAGAGAGCAATCGACAACTACAACCAATCCCTGCTTCTTGTTCGTGTCGTGGGCAACAAAGCTGGGGAAGCAGCTACCCTCAATAACATCGCCTACGTTGAACGCGACAGAGGCAATTTCAACGCTGCCCTAACAAATATCGAAGCAGCCATCAAAATAATCGAACAACTCCGCACCAAAATTATCAGCCAAGACCTCCGCGCCTCCTACTTTGCCACAGTCCAAAACTATTACAAATTTTACATCGACCTGCTAATGCAATTGCACAAAACCAACCCCACCAAAGGTTACGACGCACTAGCATTGCACATATCAGAACGCGCCAGAGCCAGAAGTTTTTTAGAACTGCTAGCCGAATCAGGCGCCAACATTCGTCAAGGAGTAGATCCCCAATTACTCGCCCAAGAACGCAGTCTACTCCAACAACTCAACGCCGCCGAATCCACCCGCCTACAACCCCGTCAAGGCACCGAAGCCGACTTAAAAGCACTCGAACAAAAAATTGAAACCCTCAGCAACCAACTGCAAGAATTAGCAGCGCAAATTAAACAGAAAAGTCCCCGCTATGCTGCCCTAAAATACCCCTCACCCCTCACTTTGCCACAAATTCAACAACAGGTACTCGATAACGACACCATCTTATTACAATATTCTCTCGGGACCGCAGCTATTTATGGGCAGTAACAAAAACCGGCATTGCCAGTTATGAATTGCCCAAACGGGCAGAGATTGAAGCCGCAGTCCAAACCTATTTAAAGCAAATTAAATCAAAATCCCCCGTTCCTGAAACCGGAACTCAATTAAGCCAAATGTTACTCGCACCCGTAGCCAATCAACTGGGCAATAAACGCTTGTTAATTGTCGGTGACGGAGTATTGCAATTAATCCCCTTTGCTGCCTTACCTTTAGGCCAAAATCCTTTAATCGCTCAAAACGAAATTGTCACCCTGCCTTCAGCATCCAGCATCGCCATACTGCGCCAGCAAGTGCAAGGACGCACCCTCGCCCCGAAAGCGATCGCAGCGATCGCCGCGCCAGTCTTTGAAAAAGACGACCCCCGCCTTCAGAACATCGCACAAACACAGGCAGAAACCAATAATCTCAATAGTATGGCACTGACGCGATCGCTCTTAGATTTTGGTTTTGGTCGTTCTTTTGGTCGCTTACCCCAAACTCGCCAAGACGCCGATGCAATTCTCGCTTTATTTCCCAAAAACGAACAAAAGTCTGCATTCGATTTCCCAGCTAATCTCGCCACTGCAAACAGCCCCGATCTCGCCCAATATCGCATTATTCATATCGCCACTCATCGACTGTTAAATGAAACTCGCCCCGAATTATCAGGATTGGTATTTTCATTGTTCTATCCACAAGGCAAACAACAAGAATGCTTCCTGATGATGAGGAATATTTTCAACGATTTACCTGTGGAATTGGTAGTTTTAATTGCTGGCGATACCCGATTAGCAGGAGTGACAACAGATGAAACAAAGAAAACATTGAAAGAAGCTAAACCAGGAGTTGGTATCGGTGGTTTAACCAGAGGCTTTATGTATGCAGGAGCAAAGCGAGTCGTAGTTTCTTTGTGGAGCGTCAGCACGGTATAAACCTCAGAATTGATGCAAATTTTTTTCCAAAAAAATGCTACAATCTGGTTTAAATACCGTGGCAGCGATGCGAGCAGCACAGTTAGAAATGCTCAAATATGAACAATGGAAATCGCCTTATTATTGGGCATCTTTTGTGGTTCAGGGTGAGTGGCGATAATCATCGCAACGAAGCTATAAAATTTTTCATAAAAACCCGGTTGTTTGGTCTAATATCATGTGGGTTTAATTGCTCACGCTCAGAAGTTACGCATCGATCCCCCCCAACCCCCAATGCCTTGGGGGGCTGGGGGGGATCGGGAGTTAGCTTGTTATTGGCGATAGCTGAAATCGAAAAACGTCAGCAGGAAATTTTGTATTAGGTGTGACGGATAGGCAAGCTGCGAAATCAGAATGACCCTCTGTTATATCTGTCATCATATTTACTTTAGGACTTACGCAAACACCACAGTTTATACGCAAAATCGTCGCGCAAGGAACTAGAGATACACGGCAGAAACAAAGGTGATAGGATCGTCGTGCGTAAGTCCCGTAATTGCTAAAATTTACATTAGATGTGTACGGGATACAAAAAGCGATTAACTATGACACTCAAAGAATTAGAAAAACAACTCCTCGCTTTAACGCCAGCCGAAAAAGCACAGGCAGTTCAACTATTAGTCCAAAGTTTAAGTAACACTTGGCAAGGAATCGAAAAAACTCCCGGCGTGTGCGGTGGTGATGCCCGGATTGCCGGAACTCGCATCCCTGTTTGGGTACTGGTGAACGCTCGTCGTATCGGTTATAGCGAAGCCGATCTCTTGGAAAGTTATCCGACTCTATCTGCTGCTGACTTAGGGAATGCCTGGGCTTATGCTGAAGCATATACTGATGAGATTGAAATAGCAATACGAGAAAATGAGGAAGCTTAAACAGTGGCACGTCTATATGCAGATGAACAATTTCCACTACCAGTCGTGCAATTACTACGCCCTTTAGGTCACGATGTCCTAACAGTGCAGGAGGCAGGAAATGCAGGACTAAGAATTCCCGATGAAGAAGTGCTAGCTTTTGCCGTGAGAAATGAGCGAGCAGTCTTAACACTTAATCGGCAAGATTACATCCGGTTGCATCGATTACAACCCGACCACGCTGGCATAATTGTCTGTTCAAACGATCGCAACTGGGAAAGACTAGCAACAAGAATCAATCAAGCTATTTCTACTCTTGAAACTTTGAGCGGCAATCTTATTCGAGTCAACCGTCCCCAGATATAAACGGCAAACTCGCCCTCCCCCCTCTCCCCTCTTCCTCTGCGTCCTCTGCGTCCTCTGCGGTTCAAATTCTTCCAGATCCCTCGCTCCCTGCCAAAAAATGTAACAACATGTAAAGTATAATCAGAAATCGGAAAACGCTTGTCACGAGTAGGGGAAGAGCAATCGAATGCGAGTTGCGATCGCTGGCGGGGGTCTAGCAGGACTCTCCTGTGCAAAATATCTCACCGATGCGGGCCATACTCCCATCGTCCTAGAAAGCCGGGACGTATTGGGCGGTTTAGTAGCAGCATGGAAAGACGAAGACGGCGACTGGTACGAAACTGGACTGCACATATTTTTCGGGGCGTACCCCAACATGTTGCAGCTGTTCTGCGAACTCGGCATCGAAGATCGGTTGCAGTGGAAAGAGCATACCATGATCTTCAACCAACCCGACAACCCCGGTACTTACTCCCGGTTCGACTTCCCCGACATCCCAGCACCGTTTAACGGCGTCACCGCGATTCTGGGTAACAACGATATGCTGACCTGGCAGGAAAAAATTCGCTTCGGACTCGGTTTGATTCCGGCGATGATTAAAGGTCAGAAATACGTTGAGGAAATGGACAAATACTCCTTTTCGGAGTGGATGCAAAAACAAAACATCCCCCCAAGGGTAGAAAAAGAAGTCTTTATCGCCATGTCCAAGGCGCTCAACTTTATCGGCCCCCAAGAAATTTCTGCCACAATTATCCTCACTGCCCTCAACCGCTTCCTCCAGGAAAAAAACGGCTCGAAAATGGCCTTCCTGGATGGTTCTCCCACCGAAAGACTTTGCCAACCATTGGTAGATTACATCACCAAGCGTGGCGGGGAAGTCCGCATGAATTCTACCCTCAAAGAAATTGTGCTAAACGAAGACGGCACCGTAAAGCATTTTCTGATTCGAGGACTCAACGGCGCAGCGGATGAAATTTTAACCGCCGATGCTTACGTTTCCGCCATGTCGGTGGATGTGGTTAAAGTGATGCTGCCCAAACCTTGGAAACAAATGGAATATTTCCAAAAGTTGGATGGTTTGGAAGGCGTCCCCGTAATCAACCTGCACCTGTGGTTTGACCGCAAGCTGACGGATATAGACCATCTGCTATTTTCCCGCTCTCCCTTGCTCAGCGTCTACGCCGACATGAGCAACACCTGCAAAGAATATTCCCACCCCGACCGTTCGATGCTGGAACTGGTGCTGGCACCGGCTAAAGATTGGATTAACAAATCCGAGGCAGAAATCGTCGATGCCACGATGGCAGAGTTGAAAAAACTCTTCCCCAACCATTTTTGTGGCGAAAATCCTGGTAAATTACTAAAATCCCGCGTGGTGAAAACGCCGCGCTCGGTTTATACGGCGACGCCAGGACGCCAGCAGTACCGTCCTTCCCAAACAACTCCCATCGGGAATTTCTATCTTGCGGGTAGTTACACCATGCAACGTTACTTGGGGAGTATGGAAGGGGCCGTACTTTCTGGTAAGCTGACAGCGCAGGCGATCGCTGAAGCTGTTGCCAAAACAGCCCAAAAGGAACCAAAAATCCCGACAACCTCCCAGCCTGCGACCAATGCTGCAACTGTCTAACTCCCCCCCCCGCATGAGAACGCTGGCCTCTCTGGAGCAATCTTACGAACTGTGCCGTCAGATTACCGCCTACTACGCCAAGACGTTTTATTTAGCCACTTGGCTACTACCAGCCCCTAAGCGTCGGGCTATTTGGGCAATTTATGCTTGGTGTCGTTCGACAGATGAACTGGTAGATGGCCCCCAGTCCGGTGCCACGACTCCCGAAACCCTGGACCGCTGGGAAAAACAGCTAGAATCGGTGTTTTCAGGTCATCCAGTAGATGACCAGGATGTTGCTTTGGTAAATACCCTGGAACGCTTCCCGATGGAGATTCAACCGTTTCGGGATATGATCGCGGGACAGCGGATGGATTTGTACCGCAGTCGATACGAAACGTTTGAGGAACTCAATCTTTACTGTTATCGGGTAGCTGGTACTGTGGGTTTGATGTCCACCGCCGTGCTGGGTGTGGATAAATCGAATTACACCGCACCCTGGAATTGCTGGCGGGATATTTATATTCCCACTGAGGAAGCGGTCGTATTAGGCATCGCCAAGCAGTTAACCAATATCCTGCGCGATGTGGGCGAAGATGCCCGTAGGGGTCGCATTTACCTGCCCTTAGAAGAATTAGCGCTATTTAACTATACCGAGCAAGATCTATTTAAGGGGGTAGTTGATGAACGATGGCGCGAGTTAATGCGGTTCCAAATTCAACGAGCGCGTAAATACTTTACTAAGGCAGAAAAAGGCATCAGCGCCCTGATTCCCGATGCCCGTTTACCCGTCTGGGCAGCTTTGATGCAATACCAGAAAATATTGGATGCCATTGAGCGCAACGGGTATGATGTGTTCCGAAATAGAGCCTACGTTTCTACCCCGCGCAAGCTGCTAAGTTTACCCATTGCCGCTATGCGCGCGCAAGTTCTGTGACATACGCCCACACTGTTTTCAGGTACAGTGTGGGCTGCCAACAACCCGATGATGGTAATTGCTAATTGGTAATTGGTAATTGGATTGATGGCTCAGTCTACTCTTGAAGTCATCACCTTTGTTTCTTCGGCGTCAGAAACAAAGGTGATGCGTCGATTTCTCGCTGTCAAACGCACGATTTTTCAGAGAAACCGGCTTTCTTTAGCGTCAAACCCACGATTTTTCAGAGAAACCGGCTTTCTTTGCCAGGGATGTAACTAGCAACTTGAGTTAATACTTTTGGTACAAAAGTCCTTGCTTCAAGAATCATATCATGTCCGGTCGATTACCCTTAATGGGTTGTAGGGAACATCCGAGATATTTTGGCAGATACAAATAACTTAAAGATGCCGTGCCCCTACATGGGGGGTATCTGTGCGGCAACCTGGTGAGATTTTATTACGGGTGATTCAACGGACATGATATCAACCGAGGGAATGAGTTGCTTATCCAACTACTTGTTGCTTCAAGTATTCAAACTGTCTCCCGATCTCTCGCCGACTATCCGCTGTGAGTAAATAGCGGTAAACAAACCACACCGAGTAGCAAATACCGATGAGTTCAAAGGTAGAACCTAATAGCGGTATATCGTTGAGCGCGTCCAGGATGCCGATAATTAGCCGCAGGGCGACGAGCGCTGCCAAAATTAGACCAATATTGGTAATAGAGCCTTGGTTTTGCTGAAAGAACCTACCCAAATAATCGGGTAGTTGCCCTAAGAAATCTTTGATTTGCTGACTTATACGCTGCCATTGATAGCCAGCTGGCGATTGAGTTGCAGGAGGTAGAAGAGCGACGGCGTTTGCTTCGGATGACTCTAACAACCTTTCTTCTGACTTGGTATCGACTTCGGAGTATTGCGATTGGGCGTCCATAGTTTTAGTTCTTAGCCTTTTTTATCAAGCTAACGAGTTACAGCCCCAATTAAATCAATCTTTAGCTAGAAATCAAAAACCTTTCGCATATTCCCATCAGGCGATACGCGCGCCATCGCCAACGCTACTGCTGGAGTCCGCCACACCCACGCGCTGACTTTCTCCCTTGTCCTCCCCCTTGTCACCCCACTTTTGGTATAAAATACTATAATTACCTTAACACCTTCTGAAATCCAACAACTCAAAGCTTGTGTTTACGACCGCAGTTCAAGCGCCACACCTCACCCACACCCCCGACCTACCCTACGACCTATTTGAGGCGATCCAAGAGCTTAAAAAAAAGCTAAACGCCGTAATCTTGGCTCACTATTACCAAAACCCAGATATTCAAGATATTGCAGACTTTATCGGCGATTCTCTAGAGCTTTCGCGCAAAGCTGCCAACACAGATGCCGATGTCATCGTCTTTGCAGGGGTTCACTTTATGGCGGAAACCGCCAAAATACTCAACCCGGATAAACTGGTACTTTTACCAGATTTAAACGCGGGTTGTTCCCTAGCAGATACTTGTCCCGCCGACGAATTTGCTGCATTTAAAGCCGCGCATCCCAATCATCTGGTAATCTCATATATCAACTGCTCGGCTGCGGTTAAAGCCATGAGCGATATTATCTGCACCAGTTCCAACGCGGTGAAAATTGTCCGCCAGATACCAGAAAATCAACCGATTATTTTTGGTCCAGATCGAAATTTGGGTCGGTATGTAATCGAACAAACAGGACGAGACATGGTACTGTGGCAGGGAGCTTGTATTGTACATGAAAACTTCTCCGAAAAGAAGATTGTCCAGTTAAAAATCGCACACCCGGAAGCGGAAATAATTGCACACCCAGAATGCGAACCCCCTGTATTGCGTCACGCTGACTACATCGGTTCCACAGCTGCTTTGCTAAAGTACATTCAAGCGAGTGCTAGTCAAGCTTTTATTGTGGCGACCGAACCTGGTATTATTCACCAAATGGAAAAACGGGAACCCCACAAACGCTTCATTCCGGCGCCTCCGACGAATAGCTGTGCTTGTAACGAGTGTCCTTACATGCGGTTAAATACCTTGGAAAAGCTTTATTTTGCCATGAAAAATCGCGCACCAGAGATTACTTTACCAGAAGATATCCAGGAAGCGGCACTGCGACCGATTCAACGGATGTTGGAAATGAGCGCCTGAAGAATTTGAGATTTTAGATTTTAGATTTTAGATTGGGATAAAAACACCCATCTAAAATCTAAAATCAACAATATGAGTAGAGAACGCCTGATTGTTTTTACCCGCTATCCAGAACCAGGAAAAGCCAAAACGCGACTAATTCCAGTTTTGGGTGCTGAAGGTGCTGCCAACTTACATCGCCAGATGACTGAATATACAATTAGCCAGGTAAGACAACTGCAAACTGACCGTGTTGTCTCAATAGAAGTGTATTTTACAGGGAGCGAAGCAGCCGCTTGCCAAAACTGGCTAGGCTCGGATCTAATTTATCACCCCCAAGGGGAAGGCGATCTAGGTTTGAGGATGGCAAAAGCATTTGAAGCCGCTTTCAGCAGCGGTATCGATTCTGCTATTATTATCGGTACGGATTGCCCCAGCCTGAAGGCAGAGTTAATCGCAGAAGCGTTTCAAAAGCTTGACCAAAACGATTTAGTACTTGGTCCAGCAACCGATGGGGGTTATTATCTAATTGGCTTGCGTCGGTTAATTCCCGAACTGTTTGTAGGAATTAATTGGGGGAACTCTGAGGTATTTCAAAAAACAGTACAAATTGCCAATAATTTAAAATTAGCTGTCGCTTACCTAACTTTCCTTTCCGATATTGACCGTCCGGAAGATTTGGAAATTTTAGATTTTAGATTTTAGATTTAAGATTTGGGAGTGGGAAAGAAGGGCGAGCCAACAATTAAACCAATAATAATGATATAAGATGAACGGAGAAACAATTTCTATAATTATTCCTGTTTTAAATGAAGCCAGCACAATTAACAAAACCTTAGCTAGTCTTAAAAAAGCCTCAAATATAGAAATTATTGTCGTAGATGGGGGAAGTGAGGACGAAACCGTTGCGATTGCTCAATCCTGCGGCATAAAAGTATTATCTTCACCCCCAGGACGTGCAACGCAAATGAACCGGGGTGCTGCTGCTGCAACGGGGGATATTTTGCTATTTCTGCACGGAGATACCCGGTTACCAAATAATTTCGATACAATGGTTCGTCAAGCCTTATCTGGATTTCCAGGTACGCACCTGGGAACGAGTCAAAATACCATCGCCGGTGCGTTTGAATTAAACATTGATAGCGACATGCCTTCGCTGCGCCTAATAGAAAAAATGGTAAACTTGCGCTCGCGCTATTTACAAATGCCTTATGGCGACCAAGCTATCTTTTTAAAAGCCTCAGTATTTCACGAAATCGGAGGTTTTCCCGACCTGCCAATTATGGAAGATTTTGAATTCGTCCGCCGCCTCCAACCTTTAGGAAAAATACAGATTGTACCCGCTCCCGTGCTAACATCAGGACGACGATGGCAGAAACTGGGCATCTTAAAAACAACTCTAATTAACCAATTAATTATCATTGGCTATTTTCTAGGAATTCCTCCAGATCAACTGGATCGTTGGTATAGAATCAAACACAAAAGTTATTAGTAAAGACTTTAATCCCTTTCCTTTCTTCTTCCTTGGCGTCCAGTGCGTCTACCCTACGGGAAGTCGCTGCGCGTCTATGGCGGTTCAATAAACTGCTATAATACATGCAATTAGTGGCGTAAAATTGATTATGGTACAAGCTCCTGCAAGAACCGCAACAGACTTAGCCGCTCTAGCGATAGCTATAATTGAGAAAGCTGGATGCGAATACGGAGATGTGAGAATTTGCACGTATCATACACAAAATTTAACAGCGCGAGATCGCTCCCTATCCAACTTATCAGATCAAGTCAGTTCCGGGTTTGCCATCCGAGTATTGCTAGACGGCGCGTGGGGATTCGCCGCCAGTCCCCATAAAACCCCCGCCGAAGTTGAACGCATCGTTGATTTAGCAGTAGAAATCGCCAAAGCAAGTCGCCTCACCCAGCAAAAAAAAGTACAGTTAGTACCAGTAGACGCTTATCAAGATACCTACATCACCCCCATCGAAATTGACCCCTTTACAGTCCCAATTACCGAAAAAGCAGAATTACTCTTAAATATCAACGAAAAACTGCTCAGTTATGGCGATAAAGGCATCAAAAAAGCTTATTCCTACCTGCAATTTACCCGCGAAGATAAACTATTTGCCTCCACAGTAGGGTCGGTGATTCACCAAACAATATATCGCAGCTTGCCCGGATTTGGTTGTACGGCGATCGCCAACGGAGACGCCCAAAGTCGCAACTACGAACGTCCACCCTTAAATCTAGGCTACGAACATATTAATCCCGCCGACTTATTGGCTCAAATAGACCGAGTTGCAGAAGAAGCAATCGAAAAAGTAAACGCACCAGAAGGAGCATCCGGAATCAAAACAACGTTAATTTTAAAACCAACAAACCTATGGCTAACTATCCACGAATCCGTAGGACATCCAACAGAATTAGACCGAGTATACGGTTATGAAGCTAACTTTGCCGGGACAAGTTTTGCCACAACAGACAAATTGAACAAACTGCAATATGGCGCAGCTTGGATCAATTTTAAATGCGATCGCACCCAACCAGGCTACCGCAGTACCGTCGCCTACGACGACGAAGGCGTCCCCGCACAAACTTGGTACATTGTCAAAGACGGCATCTTAGTCGATTATCTCACCGACCGCGAAACAGCTTACCGCCTCGGAAGACCCAGCAGCAACGGATGCGCCTACGCCGATAGTTGGTCAAGCACACCAATGGTACGCATTCCCAACTTAGGATTAGAACCAGGAAAAGAAGGCGATTCCCACACCGCCACATTAGAAGAAATGATCGCCGACACCGAAGAAGGCATTTTAATCGACGGTACAGGCAGTTTTTCCATCGATCAGCAGCGGCGCAATTTCCAATTCGGCGGCGATGCCTTTTGGAAAGTAGAAAAAGGCAAAATAGTCGGAATGCTAAAAGATGTCACCTATCACTCAATGACCACCGATTTTTGGAATAGCGTCGATGCAATTGGACCCGCCAGCGAACTGCAAAAATACGGAACCAATATGTGCGGAAAAGGAGAACCAATGCAAGTCGCACAAATGACCCACGCCTGCGTACCCGCGCGCATCCGCAACATTCAAATAGGAAACGCATCATAAGCGATTTTAGATTGAATAACCCAGAGTAACTTACCATCCTCTCATCTTCTCTTTCCTCTGGGTTCTCTGCGTCCTCTGTGGTTCGTTCTACTCCCTTCTTGCCGGAAGAATTTCTATTGAATTAACCACGAAGACGCGAAGTCCACGAAGGAAGAAGGAAGAAGAAAGAAGGAAAAAATAGATAATCTTCTAGCGGTAAGGGAGTAAAATTTATTCAATATGGAGAAAAATCCCCAACTCTAAAATCGTAAATCCTGCCAAATTACAGACTCGTCGCAACAACTACCACCTGAAAATGACTTTAGCCAAAGAACCAACCATACTGCAAGAAGATCGAGCAATCGCCTTAGTAGAAGAAACAATCAAAAAATCTTCTGCCGAAGGCGTATTTGTTAGCTTAAGTAGCAGCGAAGAATCCCTCAGTCGCTATTCAGAAAACCAGATTACTCAAAACATTACTCGCACCAAATTTAACCTCACCGTCACCAGTTACTTTGGTAGGCGCAGTGCATCCGCATCTACAACAGAGTTGGATACCGATGCGATCGCGCAAACAATCCAACGCTCCCAAGACTTAGCTAAAATTGCCCCAGAAGATCCCGAATGGGTACCGTTACTCGACCCTCAAACCTACGACCAACGTACCCCCGCCTTCGATCTTCCCACCGCCACCTGTTCCCCCTTAAAACGAGGAGAAATAATTCAGCGCGTCTGTGATTCCAGCGCCAAATCAGGCGTCGAAGCTTCCGGTACTCTCAGCACAGAAGCAGGATTATTTGTCTTGGGTAATTCCCAAGGATTGAGAGCTTATAATCGAACAACAGAAGCGAATTTCGGTTTAACCATCCGCGTAGAAAACGGTTCCAGTTGGAGCGAACGAACCGCTTGGGGAATCGACCAATTACCAGTAGAATCGATCGCAGAAGAACTAATAGACCGCGCCTTCGCCGCGCGCCATCCCCGCGACATCAAACCAGGGATTTATCCAGTCATTTTTAATAGCGCCGCCTTTGCCGAATTACTCGCTTGGGTAATTGGGAATTTAGATGCACGCGCCGCCGATGAAGGTCGTTCCTTCATGTCTCGTACCGACGGCGGGGGAAATCGTTTAGGCGAAGCAATGTTTAGTCCCCTCGTGCAAGTTTATCGCGCTCCGGCGCATCCTTTACTGCAAACAAGTCCTTGCTTTAGCGACGGATTAAGCAATAACTATTTGGAAATAATTAAAGATGGCAATCCTAATATTTTATCATACAGTCGCTACTGGGCGCAAAAACAAGGGAAATCGCCGACGGGATATTTCTCCCCGATTGTCATGAACGGTTCAGACCAAAGTTTAACCGATTTAATTGCTCAAACCGAACGAGCAATTTTAGTCAATCGAGTTTGGTACACAAATTACGTCAATCCCAAAACATTGGAAATTACAGGTATGACGCGGGACGGCACATTTTGGATTGAAGATGGGAAGATTGCTTACCCGATTAAAAACTTGCGCTTTAACCAAAAACTACCCGAAATGATGCGAGATATTGACCTGCTGACTACTGTAGAGAGATATAGTAGTAGCGTCGTACCGGGAGCAAGAGTAAAAGCGTTTAATTTTAGCAGCGTCAGCGATAGCGTTTAAACTGCTTCCACTCTGTTAGAGGACTTAGGCACACCCATCCGGGTTTCTATGAAAAATCTTCGCTTTGGAACTAAAGATATACCCAGAAACAAAGGTGATAGGTTTGTCGTGCGTAAGTCCTGTGTTATTCACAGGCAATTTATTTATGATAACTTGGAACTACCGTGTCTTTCAGGAAGCAAACGGCGATCGCATCATTCGCGAAGTCTTTTATGCAGAAGCAGGATCTATTGTTGCCTGCACAGAAAACGCCGTCGAACCAAAAGGGCGATTCTCCTTCGGAGACGCTACGCGAACGCTTGAAGAATTAGCCAGAGATATTGAATCATTTAAGCAAGCATTGATGCTCCCCACTTTAACCCTAGCTGATATTCCCGCCAACCAGATGAAACCAAATCGCTCTCAAAAGCAAAATAACAATATTTCCCATAAGCAACTTATAGCTGAACTTGGATTAGACCTCCCATCTGACGACATTATTGGAGGGTAAAAAACAATGTTTTGCCCAATGCAACTGGATTGTAAAACAATGACTGGGGTGATTTATAATTGCCCCAACTTGTCTGAATGCTTGCAGAATTCCACCCTAGACAGACTGGAAGCAATGCGGCTTTATTTTCTCAATCAAGGGATTCCTCCTGAAGATATCAAAATAAATGGGCAATCTTCACCGATGCGTCCATATTTTCACAGACGCTTTGCTTGCAACACCGATTATCAAAGCAGAGATATGATTATTTTCGGTAATCCGGTGGAATGGGACGAGGATCTAAACGATATCAAACCTTTCTATCAATTGAGTCTCGCTCAATTGCAACAAATAATAGAGCAAGGATTTGCCGATCCAGCAGCACAACAAAATAATTCACCAACGATTCAAGCATTCTTAGAATTTGCTCAAGCACAAGCTAGCAAAGGATTTCAATTCGCATTTGAAGGCTACGCTATTAGTCCTTTTCGCGACGATTATCGCGTCAGCGTTGAAGGTATTATCTATCGGGGAAATTACCCCTATCAGATGCTTGTGGAATTTTATGAGTTTGTCGGAGAACCAGATGAAATTGACGTTCAGTCGCACTATCTGCGCGCCTGGTGGGATTAAGAAACCCGGTTGCTCAAAGAAACCGGGTTTCTGTCGCGGGGACTTACGCAAAAAACCCGGTTTCTAGGAAAAATCGTCGCTTTGGAATCAGAGATATGCCTCCCAACGCTTGCGCGAACGCAGCAAGAAACCGGGTTTCTGTCGCCCAGATGTTAAATCTGTGACAGCGGTACTCCCAACCACCCGCTAAAGTTTTGTTCCTGAACTTGGGAAGGCTTTTCTACGGCTACCAGTTTATAACTATTAGGATGGGGAGGTGCAAGGGTAACTGATAGAGTCCGCAACTCATCTTGATGAAAAAGGGTCAGCTCGATTATATTACCAGGTTGGTAATCTTTTAAGCGATCGCTCAACCCCTCCGCCGTCACCCGAATTCCATCTATCGCCAGCAACTCATCTCCCGCATCTACACCCGCTAGCTGCGCCGGGGAACCTGCTTCCACAAACTTAATAAACTCGCGTCCGTTTTCTGCCTTCGCCGTCAAACCGAGGTGAGGCGGGTTATCCTCTTCAAATTCTGCTTTTAGCTGCAAACCAAAGGGTTCCAGGTACTCATCAAACGGAAGCTCATCCGTTCCATCAATATACCGCGCAAAAAAGTCATCTAAATTTATCCCAGCTACAGACTCGATGACTTGCTTTAGCTGTTCTGGAGTATAACCGATTTCCTCTTGCCCAAACTGCTGCCACATTTGGCGCATCACATCGTCAAGCGATCGCTTATTTCCCCACCTTTCTCGAATCGACAAATCTAGCAAAAACGAAACCAATTCCCCTTTCAAATAATAGGAAATCTGGTTATTATCGCTATTAGCATCCTGGCGATAAAACTTAATCCACGCATCAAAACTCGACTCGCTTACCGGCTGAACTTTGCGTCCTGGCTTCGTTTGCAATAGCGTAATTTCCTTGCTTAAATCCTTCAAATACGCCTTCACATCGTAAATTCCAGATCGATAAGGAAGCAACAAATCGTAGTAACTTGTCGTCCCTTCACCAAACCATAAAGAACGCGTATAATTTTCCCTATCGTAATCAAAACTCTCCAATGCTTTAGGACGAATGCGCTTGATATTCCACAAATGGAAAAATTCGTGCGCCAGCAATTGCACAAAGCCTTTGTACTTATCCTTAGAGCGAAAACTGAAGCGCGAGTAAATTAACGAACAACATTCCTTGTGTTCCAAACCCCCATAACTAGACCCAGATAGATGCAGCAAAAATACATAGCGATTGTAAGGCAAACCGCCAAACAAATCCGCCTCTACCTGAATAATTTTTTTGGCATCCTGAATCATCCTGTCTACTTGATAATTTCCTTCACCCCAAATAGCCATTTCGTGGGATTTTCCTAATACTTCAAACTCACATAACTTATGGCAACCAATTTCAAACGGACTATCGACTAAAGTGTCAAAATCTTTAGCAAAGAACGTATTAACCTGACCCTGTACCGCAGGTAAAGCCGTCGTCACTCGCCAATCTGGTTTTGGTGGTGCGATCGCGACTTGCATCGGTTGTTGCTCGAACCCTGGCAGATAAAAGAATAAAGCCGCACCGTTAAAATAGCCGTGAGTGCCATCCAAGTGATTGGTTCGCACCGACAATTCATTTGCGAAAATGCGGTATTTTACCACAATATCAGCAACATTTGCCGTTTCAACTTGCCAATGATTTTTGCCTTGCTTGCGCCAATTTAACGAACGCCCTTCCCCATCGGCAGCAGAAAAATCCTGTAAATGCTTGGCATATTCTCGCACCAGATAAGAGCCGGGAGTCCAAACCGGCAGTTTTAAATCGAGAACAGACCCCTGCCAATCCGTTACTTGCAAAGTCACCTCAAACAAATGGGACTCTGGCTCTGGCATCGCGACTTGGTATTGAATAGTGGGTGCAGTGTTTTGCCAAGTGCCGGGATGAAGCGTTGTTGCTTGTGTCATTTTTCCTTAGTCATTGGACTGATGCAATTGCCCATTTTAGCTCCCAGATTTAATTTTAATCTAAAATCTCAAATCTCTAATCTAAAATTGTTATACTTTTCCAGCAAGATGGTTGAGCTGTTTCATATTTACCAGATGAATAATTTGACGTGGCGGGTCAATTCTGAGCCAACCTTTGCTGTGTAATTTTTCCATAATTTTGATTGTTTCCTCTACACCGATTCCCGTAACTTGTGCTAAATCCTTAAAAGGAATGTTATAAATTTCAGTACTGTTTCCATTCACCTGACCATAGTTTTCTCCCAAGGAAACCAGGGTATTGGCTAACTTAACCGCCGGAGGCTGCTGGCGCAGTTGAATGCGGATGTTAGTTTGGCGCAGTCGCCGTACCATCAATTGCAACATGCGGTGGTGTAGCTGGGGGTCTTTAAACAACGTTTGAATAAATCGCTGAGCGGAAATGCTGAGCAAATTCACCTCTGATAAAGCCACCACATCGGTAGAACGTGGAGATTCATCTAGAACTGCCATTTCTCCAAAAAAATCACCCCGTCCCAAAATTGCCAGCGTCGCCGCCTCCTCACCGGCGGTGCGTCGGACTTTGACCCAGCCAGATACTACGAAGTAAACTGCGTTACCCCAAGAGTCTTCCATTAAAACCGCTCTGCCTGCTGGATATTCGTGTTCGACGGCAACAGACAGCAGCCATTCCACGGTCTCTGGATTAGCAGCATTGAAGAGGGGGAAAAGTTCGCTAAAATCTTCAGTCTGCATGAAAGATCTATAGAAGAATCAACCAAAATGGGCAGCGGTGGCATCTTCTCCATTGTTGGAGCAAAGATTAGCTTCTACCATCCTAGTCCAGCTTGTATTCCTGCCATGACAAAATATAGCGGTAAGTTATATCCATTCCTTTAGCATAGGTTTGGGATCGTTGCCTTTGCCCAAAGGCTTCAAGTGGAAGCATACAACCCGACATCATATCACCATTAGGCGACATCGGTAGCGCCTGTTTGGGGTGCTCAACTTGTGGTGGAATCGTCGAGGGGTCCGCTGGTAGTAATCTGCTTCATTGCTTCTAATTGTTGTTCGATGTTTTTAACTAGCTGACTGAGCGCTGGTAGCGCTTCTAGTTGTCCGCCTGTGAAGCTGGGATTTCTAGAAGTGCGATCGCGAATTTCATACACCTTACGCTGGAGTTGCTGAGCGATGTTGAGGGCGTCGCGACTGATATGTTCGATCTGTTGCTGTTGGTAGAACTTTAACGCAGCGCCTCGCAAAACTTGCAGCGTTGCTTCTTCTCCGTGAGTTGCAGGCATGACGCGCAATCGCAGCAACAAACGGTTTTTTTGATAGAGTCTTTCGATCTCCATCTGTTTCGGTTTGTCTACCGTAATCAGGGACATGTGGGTTAAGCGCTTCAACTCATTGATTACCCCTTGGAAAACACCGGGGTCGAGTCCTTGGAGTACCGACTGTAAAACGCCGTTCTGACTCCAGAGAATGCTACCTCGGTCTGGATGTCGCTCAAAATAAAGTCGCCCAATTCCTCCCATGAGGATTCGTCCCAGCAGTTCGTGGAGCAATTGTTGCGGCGGTAGGGTTGCCAAAACTTCCACTGGACTGGATAGGTGCTGTGGCTGAATTTCTAAAACGGGCGGGTTCGAGGCGCCCGATGGGACTGGGACGGGGTGTGGCGGGGTTGCCAAAAAAGGCTTTTCTTTTACTTGAGGAGGCGGCGCCACAGGCAAAGATTCGATTGCAGGAGGGGTCGTCATTTTTGGTGGTAGGTGTTCTGGGGGCAGTTCTGATTCTTCTAACTCATCTGGACTGTAGACGATCAGCGTCGTGCGATCGTGCCTGCCACTTTGTTGCTCTTGCTTTTGGGAACTCTCCACCGTTCCACGTGCTGGTGTTTGATGGTTGAATTGCTTGTGTTGCCCGGTATGGTTTAAGTAAGCCGTTAACGCGGCTTGATGTTTTTCCGCTGTAATTGGCTGCGGCATGAGAGAGCAATTCATGTATGCCAAAATGCGCCGAACGTAATCCAAGGCAGCGCTATCTTCTTGATTAACCATGCCCAGGTTTAGTTGGGTGCCCTTGAGGGACAAAGGCAAGACTTGATGATACAGGCAGGCTTCAAATGGCAGGATACTGTCAATTAATTGAAACATTTGTTCCGAATCTGCCTGAACCATAGATTTGCCTTGAGGAAAAGAAGATGCGTGCCGCTCGTTAGCGCGTTCGGGCTTAACTGGGTTAGTGGGTGAGAGCGCCATGATAAAATTTTTCACCATCTAGCATCCCCTCGCCTACCAAAGTTCTGTAGTGAGGGGGTTGGGTCAATCAGCAGAGCGTTCATCAAACCCGATTGCGGTCGTTTATCGCTCCTGCATCTAGGTTCGATGGTTTTACCAGCCCAATTGGCAGTAGCAATGCACGCCTAAGGACGCTAGCGCTACATTATCCTGTTTTTGATCCCACTTGTATTATGCGTCCGTTTTACCTTTGTACCTCGCAGGTTTTTAGCCAACTTTAAGTTTTTGGTAATCACCCGTACAAAGAAAGCTTAAGAATTAATCGTTTAGTCCAGCCACCGATCCCAAGGCTTTCTTTGGGGCAGTTGAGAGGTTTTTACGTATCCAGCCTGATGCCTCTGCCATTGCAGAGGAGAATTACTTGTGACTTGGTTATCCGTCGCCAACTTCGTACTGACTTAAGTACCCCTGTTTGGCCGAGTATCTACCAATTCTATTTTGGCTAACTTTTGGTAACTTTGTACAGTGTCGCGCCTCTACTCTTTTCCCTTTTCCGTGCCCGAGCGCTCTCACCCCTCCCTTAAATAGCGATGGTCACTCGTGGTTTTTAGAAAATTTTAACAGTTTCAGCCAGAAAGTACTCAGGTATTTGCACCCTTAACGCTCAAAATAATATCTATTTTTGATTGGTTTGTCTATGATACATTCAAGAGTCTAAACCAATCTTTTTTTATCAGTATATTTCCCTGTGAGAGCTTTTTACTTCCACAAGTTTGGCGCTAAATTACTGAGGAGTTTGCCCCGATGGGCGAAGAAATAGCGGTATTTGTCTGCGCTAGCCCTAAGAGGCATTCCGCAGGTCAAGAGCTGCTAGGTAAAGCTTACTCCATTCGCCCATAACTTGATTGCTTTTCATCTTCAAGGCTTGTGCGATCGCATCGAAGCTGTTCCCAGCTTTTCCCAGTTCCAGTATTTGCTGCTGCACTGGGGTGAGCTTTTCCCAGTAATCCTGCCACTGGTGTGGCGTTAACCCCAGGTCATGTTCCCTCAGCGAAGTTTCTAGCCAAGTAGCGACTAATTCGGGCTGGATTTTGAGCGCAAACACGCGGATGGCGTGGTAGCTAATTTTCTCGCGCAGTCGGTAAACTTCCTTAACCGGCTTGTTTAAAGCGCGGGCGATCGCTTCTTGGGATTTGCCTTGCAGGTAAAGGTGCAGCCATCTAACTGCATCTGGTCCGAGTTGTTCCTCCAAATAGGTTTCAAATTTCTCTTTGACTTGATTGCGCGCCGCCTGTTGTTCTTCTTGGGCTTGGGCTTCAAGATACTGGGCGATCGCTTGGGTATCGAGCAAGCTCACCGGGTTATCTGTATCATCCGGCACAACCTCTTCCGAAACCAACCGCACCAGGTCGCCCCCCGGTACTTGGGTAATGCCGCCGCGCCCAGAACGACGCAGGTAGTTAACAAAACGATAAAGGATTAAAGGTTGGTTGCGAATTGGTCGGAGACAATATTCTTCAGTCGCCGCCAGCAGCAGCGCGTTCCAGAGGCTGGAGTTTTTGGTACATTGGGCGATCCAGGCGACTTGCTCCTGGAGGTAGCGATCGCTATTGAGCAATTCTTGGATTACTTCTTGCAAAACATCGACTACGGCACGCTGGCGATCGCGACTGAGGGCAACCCAAGTCCTAATTTTATTCCGCAACATCACCAAACTGCCCAGGCGAGTCATCAGATTGCGATAAGCTCTGTCTGGATTCACTCCCAAGTATCTCTGCCGTAAAATGCGGTAACGATAGTCCATCGCTTGCCAAGCAATTTCTAACTCGCTCTTAGTCAATGAGTCATACCGCGCTAAATCTTTTCCCAACAGCCAGCGAATAATACTCTCGCGTGTTGCTGGGCTTTCATTTGGACAGTCTGCCACAAGGCGATCGCGCCATTTTTGTGCTATTTCTTCAGCTAGTGTCATCAATTTGTCCTCCTGAACCCCCTACTAAAAGAGTGTGCCCCAGAACGTATATCAAATCACTCACCCATCAGGGTTAGCACCAGGAATTTATGGAGGGACGAGGGCAAGATAGGTAGCAGGTGAGCAGGTGAGAATGTATATTCAAATTCCCCTTTTGCACCTTTTGCCCCTCTGCACAAGAGCCCCTTTTGCCCCTTTTGCACCTTTTGCCCCCGATCTCCCTCATCCTTTGTGCAAACCCCTGCTAATTGAATATACGTCTGACCCGATTGCACTTATGCAGCATGGAGCAATAGGCGCTGTTAAATAAATCATCTACTTCATATCCCATCTCCCATGCCCCAAATTAGGTGTTTGAGATCACAATAAATTCACGAGTCAACTCACGCGCCTTCTATGTGACATTTTGTTAATTTGAAGCTAGTGTTCCCAAAATAGTTATCACCTTGCCTCTTGTGAAATTATGCCTCCACAGCCAATCAAGACGCACCTGCCAAGACCCAGGCAAGAGCCAGATATAATTCTCAACCAGCCGCAGTGGGCGCGAGCTAGCTTCGACCCGTCCGGGAGACTTTCCACGTGCAACGCCAGATTTTCTCAGCTTTGGGGACTTTCCCCCGATTGGCTGCTGTTGGCGCCCCATTGGCAAGAGGTATTTTCCCATTTGGTAAGGCAGGGCTATTGGCATGAGGAGCTATTGACACAAATCGTCACAGCACTAGACTTGACGGAAATAGAAACCGTTTCGTTCTGCATCCAGCAAAACAACGGCTCCTGCTATGAAGTTTACGTCGGGGTTACCGCCTTAGGAGGACGCCAGTTTGATTTTTGGGATATCAGCGGCTATCTGCGCCCGCAAGTAAATAGTAACCCAGAGGTTCGCCGCCTCACCTTTTTGTTGGGACTGATGGAACGGCTACAACCTGCTTCTGATTTGCGAGAAATCGGGCAGTTTGCGCTCTCGTACCTGGTAGAGGCAATGGGTGCAGCGTTTGGCGATGTCAAGGTGATCGGCGGGACTGGATCGGATCGCACTGCTGGGATGTTAATTAACCACATCTCTGGTCAATTTATAGCCACCCACGGCGAAATTGCGGTAGGGGAAATGCAGGCGGTGCTGAAACAGGGTATCCCCTACGGTCAAGGGTTGCTCTGGGAAGTGGTGGAAACGGGAAAACCGCTGTTTGTGGAAGATTATTATAACCATCCCAAAGCACTGGGGGGATTTCGCCATCCTGGGATTGGTCAATTGGGTATCTTTCCCATCCCCAGCGCTGACGGTAGGATT
Organism: Microseira sp. BLCC-F43; assembly: GCF_041929235.1. NCBI lineage: Bacteria > Bacillati > Cyanobacteriota > Cyanophyceae > Aerosakkonematales > Aerosakkonemataceae > Microseira > Microseira sp. BLCC-F43. The sequence continues at coordinate 69,234 of NZ_JBHFNP010000234.1, read as the reverse complement.
ATTGGCGTGTTGACCCTGGAATGCCGCACCCACATGAAACTGCAAGAAGCACCCCAGCAAGATATGCTGATGGCGGCTTGCCGCATGTTGGGGGTGGCGATCGAACGCGCCCAAGCAGAAGAGCGTTTGCGCCAGATTAACGAGGATTTAGAGCGAGCTTCCCAGCTAAAATCCGAGTTTCTCGCCTCGATGTCCCACGAACTCCGCACGCCGCTTCACAGCATTCTGGGATTTTCCGATTTGTTGAGCAGGCAAATTGGGGGGAGTTTGAGCGATCGCCAACTCGGCTATGTCCAGATTATCGAAAAAAGCGGTCACCACTTGTTGCAGTTGATTAACGACATTCTGGATTTGTCGAAAATCGAAGCGGGTAAGGTAGAACTCGAACTCGCCCCCGTCTCGATTCAACATCTGTGTACCGAATGCTTGAAAATGATTCAGCCCCGTGCTGATAAAAAGCAACTGGCACTTTCGTTTGAAATCGATTACCGCCTACAGCAGGTCGTTTTGGACTTTCGTCGAGTTTGCCAGATGTTGATTAATTTACTCTCCAATGCGGTCAAGTTTACCCCCGAGGGTGGGTCTATCAAGCTCAGCGGTCGCATGGCTGATGGCGCCCAGTTGCTAAAACAATATCGCCCCGACCGCTCTTTGATCAATCCTAAAACTCCTTACCTGTGTCTAGAAGTCAAAGACTCTGGTATCGGCATTCCTCAAAATAAGTGGCACTTGCTGTTTAGGTCGTTCCAGCAGATCGATGCCTCGTTAACCAGAAGTCACGAAGGCACTGGGTTAGGATTGGCGTTAACCAAGCGATTGGCAGAACTCCACGGCGGTAATGTCTCCCTGGAATCTGAAGAAAACCAAGGCAGTAGTTTCCGCATTTGGTTACCGATGACCGAGATGCAAAAGCCGCCCGTTATCGGCACTCAGTGGTCAGGGGATGCGGGTAAACCACTATTGACCCAAGACAACAGACTGACCGCTCATAAACGGGTTTTGGTGGTAGAAGATCAGCCCTATAACCAACAACTCCTGACTGAGGTATTACAGTTAGAAGGTTACGGAGTTGAGCTGGTCTGCGACGGGCGCGCCATGCTGGAGCGCATTGGCTCGCCGCTGGTATCGCCGCAATCCCTGCCAAACTTGATTTTGATCGATATCCAACTCCCAGGGGTAGATGGTTTTGAACTGATCCGTCAGATCAAGGCTCACCCTTTGTGGCAGAAGATCCCCGCCATCGCCGTCACCGCCATGGCAATGGCAGGCGATCGCGATCGCACTCTCGCCGCCGGTGCCGACGCCTACGTCAGCAAACCCTTAAATATCGAGCAATTGCTCACTGCTATCCGTTCTTTTTCCGTAACTAAGGGATAAAGATGAGGAACTTGACAACTCTCCGCCGTAGAACGACGGAGATTCTTCCTTCACTCAACATGGCCTCTAAAAGCAGTGCCAATAGAAGGTCTTACACGTTGTCCAGAAGCAGTAGCGAGATGCCCTCCCGCCAAAATTCGTAAAGCTTCATCTCTAATATTTTGCGCCGCGTTGATATCCCTGTCGTGGGTTGTTTTGCAACTCGGACACTCCCAACTACGGATATCTAAACTCAGACTATCGAGCTGATGCAAGCAGTTATTACAAGTTTTAGAACTCGGGAAAAATCGCTCTACTTCGATGTAAATTTTCCCTGACCATTCAGCCTTATACTTTAGCATGGTGCAGAACTGTCCCCATCCAGCATCGCTAATACTTTTAGCTAGGCTGTGGTTTTTAACCATGTTCTTGACAGCAAGATTCTCTACAGCGATGACTTGGTTTTCGTCAACTAATTTACGACTTAGTTTGTGTAAAAAATCTTCGCGACATCTCGTAATTTTACTATGAACTCTAGCCACTCTGATTCGGGCTTTATGTCTGTTGACAGAACCTTTTTGTTTGCGACTGAGTTGTTTTTGTTGTCTAGCTAATCTCTCCTCATATCTACGGTAATATTTCGGGTTGCCGTGCTTAGTTCCATCGGAAGTAATTGCATAGTGGGTCAATCCCATATCTATGCCTATTGCTTTACCTCCTCCCTTCTCCCCCCTTAATAGGTAGGGTTGGGGGGATGGCTGAGATTTCCCGTCATCATACAGACAAGCAGCGTAGTACTGTCCAGATGCTGTTAACGATACGGTTACTGACTTGAGCTTACCTTCTGGCATTCGAGACACTTTGCAGTAAACTTTACCCAGTTTCGGCAAAGTCAAGTTATCACCCTCTAGTTTGATTCCTTGCGGAAATTTGATAGATTGCTTCTGTCCTTTCTTCTTGAAATTAGGATATTTAGCTCTTTTTTCAAAGAAGTTTAGGAAGGCACTAGACAGATCTAATGCTACTTGCTGCAAGCATTGCGATGGCGGTTCGGTCAACCATTCACGCTCTTTTTTCAAGGATGGCAAGAGGTTGATCATGTCATTACGACTCAATCCTTTACCAGTTGCCTTGTAGGTTTCGCAAGTTTTGTTAAGCGCAAAATTGTAAAACCACCTAGCACAGCCAAACGACTTAGCCAGCAATACCGCTTGCCCGTCGGTTGGATAGATTCTGTACTTATAGGCTTTTAACACAACGCTTACCAAACCACCAACACTATGGTAGACTAAATCGGGCTAAATGTAAAGTCCCCCTAAAAGGGGGAGGTTTTAAACCCATTCTTTTGATAAGGAACATAAGGAAGAATTCTTCGCCATCTTCATTCCCCGCGTCTGGGCGTCCTCCCCTCCCCGCGTCCTCTTCCCCATCTTTCAGGGATGCCGTAAAAATTAATACCAATTTTTTGCGTTGATTCCCTATAGGGGCACACTTTCACGGCAATCGCCTCTGTTTCTCAATCGCATCTCTCCCACAGGTCTGATTCTGATTGGGATAAATTTGTGTTTTAATGATTATTGGGATAATTGTTGCGTTTTGTAAAAAACTTTAATCACCCAGCCAAAAGGTATAATTCCACACAGTCAACATGGCGATCGAAGAGGATGAAGCGGGTGCATCTACTTTTAGCGGCTGGGCGATTAACTCTCGCAGGAGTAGTTCCACTACCATATAAAAAGTGCGTGGTTAGTGCCATTGACTGCTGCCGGATAAAGGTAGAAAAATTCATCTGCCGCTTAAATTGAGAGTCAGACTTATGCAAGACAACCCGCCGCGCATTCTACTCGTGGACGACGAGCCTGATAATTTCTACCTATTGGAAGAACTATTAAAGTCACAAGGGTATGACACCCTGACGGCTGCTTCGGGAACCGAAGCGCTAGCGATCGCCAGAAACGAGCTTCCCGACATGATTTTACTAGATGTGATGATGCCCGGGCTAGATGGGTTTGAGGTTTGTCAGCAACTGCGGATGGATGGGGGACTGCAAACAGTGCCGGTCATATTTTTGACAGCGCTGCAGGACGATACATCCCGGATGCGAGGATTGGAGTTACTCGGAGACGACTATTTAACCAAGCCGATTAACCATAAATTGCTGTTAACGAAAATGGCTAGCCTTTTGCGACTGCAACAGATGCGTTCGCGTAGCGTGCCGTCACAGGTAAACGAACAAACCAAAACTCAGCTATCAGAGAGTGGAAATATTAATCAAATCCTAGCGGAAAAATTGCGGCTATTTGTCCCGGAGCAATTCTTACGCCGCATTGCGCCCAGAGGTTTAGAATCGATTCAGTTAGGAAACGTTAAAGAAGAAGAAATCGCGGTTCTATTCTGCGATATTCGCGGTTTTACCGGCATTTCTGAATCTCAATCAGCGGGAGAAACTTTTAAATGGCTGAATGGTTTCTTTACCCAAATGAATGTTTGCATTAATCCCAATAACGGTTTTATCGATAAATATCTCGGCGACGCCCTCATGGCAATTTTCGATCGCGCGGGGCTAAAGGCGCAAGATGCTTTAACTGCGGCGGTAATGATGCAACAAAGCGTGAAGGAATTTAATAGCAATCTGGTCGAATACAATCTAACTCAACCGATTAAAATTGGGATTGGAATTGACATGGGGATTGCTGCTATCGGTGCTTTGGGTGCGGAGGGACGTCTGGACTCGACCGCGATTGGGGATGTGGTGAATACGGCGGCGCGACTGCAAGAGTTAACCAAGCATTACGGCTGTGGCATTATTGTCTCCAAGGCAACAATCGCTCGCTTAGATCGACCAGAGTTATTTTACCTGCGCTGGATCGACCGCGTGACGCCTCGCGGGAAGCAGCAGGCGCAAGACATCTATGAAGTGCAAGGAATTGCAACGCAGCGCGCGATCGCTGAACCTATCTTAGAGCCTGGAGTGCAAGCTTGGCAGGCGGGAACCATTTAGCTTTTACTTGCTAAAAGGCCAACCAGATCGCCGATCGTAGTTGGAAGCGATCGCCAATAACAACCCAGCTAGTATAAACATTGGCAATGGCGGCGACAAGTGTTTCGCCCACTCCAACAGTTGTCCCAACACAAACAACAATAACACACTAGCCAGCCAGAGTTTCACCTTCATACCTCCTCTCGGCGCCCAAGCGCCTACTACGAACGATAGTTTAGATTTTATCTCCTGTCCGGTTGGTAGGTTTCGAGTGGTAGAGTGTTACAAGGGAAAGTTTCGCTCTACTGGAGATTTTTACATGGACGTTACAGTTTCACCCGTCAAACTGAAATATGCGATCGCTCAATCTGTTGAAGTCGATGGTGTCAATATTGCTTATACCTATGTCAAAGTTAAAGTTCAAAATTTAGCAGCACCCAAAACTGTAGACATTCTTTATAAAGATGCAGCAGGATCGTGGCTAACCGCACCTATAGATTTAGCATCCAATTATGGAGATTATGACGTTTTTGAAGCGATTAACGCTCCTTATGCCCCCGAATTTGCCATCAGATATACCGTAGATGGAGTTGACTACTGGGATAGTAACTACGGCGCTAATTATAAATTAGTCAGTAACAAGGATAATATCATAGGGGCTAATGTAATTCTCAATAAAGCTACAGTTAAAACCCATATATCAGGGGCTTTTTGGCTGGAAGGAGAAATTTACGTCAAGAAGATTTGTTATAATAAGAGAATAGGTATAATATTTTCAGGAGATGATGGTAAATCATGGTCAGAAACAAACGCCACCTACCAAGGGGTAGAAATAGAAGGAGCATATGACACCATCTTTAATTCTGCAATAGAAGTCTGGAAATTTAAAACACCGGCTCAAAATTATCCGGTTGAACCAGATTACTTTAGGTTGGCTGTTTATTATAAAAATGATGAAACGGGCGAAGCGTATTGGGATAATAATTTTGGGCAGGATTATAAAGTAAGCAAAGTGGACGGTTCGACAATTGAATAATTAACTCAAGTTGCTAGTTATCTCTCGAAGATCGGCTAATGGCTAATGGCTAATGGCTAATGGCTAATGTCAGTAAAAATCATATATTAGCAATTAGCAATTAGCAAGCTTGCAACGCCGAAGCGTTAATTAAAAAAACCCGGTTTTTTAGAAAAACCGGGTTTCTGACGATTGCTAAAAGTTAAAATAGGTTGTAACTGCGTCTTTTGGGAGATTGATTCCGTGGGACAAGTAACGCCTGAAGTCGAGCAGCGAGTTCAACAATTAAGGCAGAAACTCCAGGAAGCTAGCTATGCTTACTACGTCCTGGATGCTCCGATTATGGAGGATACTGTTTACGATCGCTTGTATCGGGAACTGCAAGAGTTAGAAACCCAGTATCCCCAACTGATTTCGTTAGATAGTCCGACTCAGCGCGTGGGAGAAAGACCGGCAACCGGGTTTACCTCGGTGCGGCACAATATTCCCCTGTACAGTTTGGAAAATGCCTTCAACATCCAAGAATTTACCGCTTGGGAGTCACGCTGGCGGCGTCAAGCAACTGAAATTGATGCGTTTGAATATGTCTGCGAACTGAAAATAGACGGAAATGCGCTTGCTTTAACTTATGAAAATGGCGTTTTAGTGCGCGGTGCAACGCGGGGAGATGGAATTACTGGGGAAGATATTACCCAAAATGTCAAAACAATTCGCGCAATTCCACTGCGACTGAATATGAAAACGCCGCCGCCAGTTATAGAAGTGCGGGGAGAAGCGTTTTTGCCCATAGAAGTATTTGAACAAATTAATCAGGAACGACAGCAAGCAGGAGAACAACTATTTGCTAACCCTCGCAACGCGGCGGCGGGGACGTTACGGCAGTTAGATTCTAGAATTGTGGCGCAAAGAAAGTTGGATTTCTTTGCTTATACTTTGCATCTTCCTGAAGAGGGACAAGAAAATCCAAAATCTCAATGGGAATCTTTAGAATTCCTGCAACAAATGGGTTTTCGAGTTAATCCGAATCGAAAAGTTTGTACCTCGTTAGAGGAAGTGCGAGATTATTACAATTACTGGGATACTGAACGACGGAATTTGCCCTACATGACAGATGGGGTAGTAGTAAAAATAAATTCCTTCGCGCTTCAAGAAAGATTGGGATTTACGCAAAGGTTTCCCCGGTGGGCAATTGCGTTAAAATATCCGGCCCAAGAAGCACCTACCCGCGTTGAATCTATTACCGTACAAGTGGGAAGGACGGGGGCGCTGACGCCGGTGGCAGAATTAAATCCCGTACAATTAGCGGGGACGACGGTGTCGCGGGCGACGCTGCATAATTCTTCGCGCATCCAAGAACTAGATTTGCACATCGGCGATACGGTCATCGTTCGCAAAGCAGGGGAAATTATTCCCGAAGTCGTGCGGGTATTGCCAGAATTGCGCCCCCAAGAAGCCCAACGCTTCCAAATGCCTAGCAATTGTCCCGTCTGCGGACAACCTGTAATTCGCCCCCCAGGCGAGGCGGTAACGCGCTGCATCAATACTTCTTGCGAGGCGATTTTAAAAGGTTCGCTGATTCATTGGGCAAGTCGCGATGCTTTAGATATTAACGGCATGGGGGAAAAATTAGTCCAGCAGTTAGTGGATAAAAAAGTAGTGCAGTCGGTGGCAGATTTGTACGATTTAACCGTTGAACAGCTAACATCTTTAGACCGGATGGGTAAGAAGTCTGCTGAGAAATTGGTCGATGCAATCGCATCCTCTAAATCCCAACCTTGGGCGCGGGTACTCTACAGTTTGGGCATTCGTCACGTTGGTAGCGTCAATGCTCAAACTTTAACCGAGCAATTTCGTTCCGTTGACCAATTGGCGAAAGCATCGGCAGCTGCTATTGAAGGAGTTTACGGCATTGGTCCGGAAATTGCTCAATCTGTCTACCAATGGTTTACATTACCGGCAAATCAAACTTTAATTCAACGCCTCAAAGCTGCTGGGTTACAACTTGCTACTGGGGATAGGCAAGATGTCAATACCGCAAAAGAGGGAGATTTACCTTTAAGTGGGAAAACTTTTGTGATTACGGGAACTTTGCCAACTTTGAAGCGGGATGAGGCGAAGGAGTTAATTCAAAAGGCGGGTGGGAAGGTGACTAATTCGGTTAGTGCTAAAACAGATTATTTAGTGGTTGGGGAAGATGCGGGTTCTAAACTGGAAAAGGCACAAGCTTTGGGAATCTCCCAGTTGGATGAAGCGCAGTTGTTGGAAATGTTGAATAATTGAACCGCCAAGACGCAGAGGACGCCAAGAAGAGGAGGAAGAGGTTTTCAGTAGTTGTGCTTAAAGAAACCTGGTTTTTATGAAAAATCGTTGCTTTGTCAACGAGAGATATAGGTCGAAACCCGGTTTCTGAATTCGACATTAAAATCTGCCATCCAAAATCTACAATCTAAAATCAATTAATGCTGCATCAAAGTTCTGGTAAATGGCGTTTAGGTTTATCCCTATCGCTGGTAACTGTATTCTTGTGGGGTCTTCTACCTATTGCCCTATCGGTGACGCTGCAAGCGCTTGATGTGTATACGGTCACCTGGTTTCGCTTTCTAGTTTCATTTGGAATATTAGCCGTTTATTTAGCAGGAAGGAAGCAATTACCACCGCTTGACAAATTGCGTTCGATGCCCTTTGGTTTGCTAGCGATCGCTACGATCTTTCTAGCTTTAAATTACATCCTTTATCTACAAGGATTAGCGCTGACAGCACCCGCTAATGCCCAAGTTCTGATTCAACTAGCTCCTGTTTTAATGGGGTTGGGAGGTTTGGTAATTTTTAAGGAACGTTATACGCTCCGTCAATGGGTGGGAGTGAGTGTATTAACCCTGGGATTTGTTCTGTTTTTCAACGAAAGATTAAGCAATTTGATTGCAGCTAAAGGACAATATTTGCTCGGAAGCGGGATTATTGCAATCGCAGCAGCAGTGTGGGCAATATATGCTTTGGCGCAAAAGCAATTACTGCAAAAATTACCTTCTTCTAATATCATGCTGCTAATTTATGGGGGCTGCGCGTTATTGTTTAGCCCGTTTGCTCAGCCCCAATCGCTATTAACAATGAGTCCGCTACATTGGGGAATGCTGCTTTTTTGCGCTTTGAATACCGTACTAGCTTACGGATCTTTTGCGGAAGCTTTGGAACATTGGGAAGCTTCGCGGGTGAGTGCAGTATTGGCTTTGGCTCCGATTGTAACTTTAATATCGGTGTGGGCTGTAGGGTGGCTAATGCCGAATTTAATTGCACGGGAAGCTATCACAATATTGGGAGTGTTTGGGGCGGTTTTGGTGGTAGGTGGATCGATAGCGATCGCTTTGGGGAAAAAATCGGTAAATCGTTGAATTACAACCAGGGGTAGTAGCACGGCATCAACAATATTTTTCACCCGCGCCAACGTGGTTGATGCCTGATCTGCGTTGGCAGTAGTAGCACGGCATCAACAATATGTTTCCTCAGCGCTTTGGTGGTGGATGCCCTGCCCCTACCACAATCGATATACACAATATTTTTCACTCCTGCTTTGGTGGTGGATGCCCTGCCCCTACCACAATCGATATACACAATATTTTTCACTCCTGCTTTGGTGGTGGATGCCGTGCTACTACCACAATCGATATACACAATATTTTTCCTCAGAGCTTTGGTGGTGGATGCCCTGCCCCTACCACAATCGATATACACAATATTTTTTTCACCCGCGTCAACGTGGTTGATGCCTGATCTGCGTTGGCAGCAGGGGTACGGCATCAACAATATGTTTGATCGGCGCTTTGGTGGTGGATGCCGTGCTACTACCACAATCGATATACACAATATTTTTCACTCGTGCTTTGGTGGTGGATGCCTTGCCCCTACCACAATCGATATACACAATATGTTTGATCAGCGCTTTGGTGGTGGATGCCGTGCTACTACCACAATCGCTGCAATTACCGAAACCTAGACGATTTGGCAAACGTCAGCCAGGATAGAAATAGGTTGCTGCCCTCCACATTCGCAAATTCAAAGTTAACCGATAAACCGCGTTTGTATGGCTGAGTTTGCTGTAAAATCCACTAAGCCGCGTCAGAGCAAGCATCCCACCAGCAAGCTACTCCACTGGATGGGCATATTGACGGGAGTTTGGCTCTTGCCTGCAATTGTCCCAACTCCTCCTGCCTTTGCCGCAGAGCGAATACAAATTACGTTTGAAATATTTGAACGCTCGATTTCGATTAACTCCCTGGAACTCTACGCTAGGCAAGGCAGAATAAACGACGACTTAGCCACCTACGTCCAGCATCTCCCCGAGGAACAAAAGGCTAAGTTGCGCCAGATTCTGGTAACGCGCCTGCCAATTAGTCCGGTAGCGGTTTCCCAGTTTCTTTATACGCCCCAAGCGGAGTACTTGCTAGAGCGGTTAGGACAAGTGATTCAAACCGAAGCAGGGGTATCGGGTTCCCGTGCGATTCGGGCGGCTTTAATTAAGGCAGCAGCTGATAGAAATGGCTTGACGCTGCTAAACTTTCTGCGGAAGTTTCCCACTCCCAGCATCCGCATCGATTTGGTACGCAGCCTCCAAATCGCCGATGAACTATCAAAAATAGTAGAGCAAAACAATAAAGCGATCGCTGCCGTTACCTCTGCCTCTGTTGCCGAAGCAGCAGGGGATTCTCAGTTTACTTTTTCCCCACTGCCAGATTTACGACGCCGCGGCGCGTTTACCTGGCGCAAGCAAACGCTTAGGCTCAACGATATCAACCGCAATCGCGTTTTTGACGCAGATGTTTACCTGCCTATCTCCCCCATATGGCAGTCGCGTCAAACGCCTGCGCCGGTAATTGTCATCTCTCACGGCGTGGGTTCCGATCGTACCAGCTTTCTCTATTTAGCCCAGCAACTCGCTTCTTACGGGTTTGTCGTCGCCGTACCCGAACATCCGGGTAGCAATGCCCAACAATTACAAAACTTACTTGCTGGTAGAGCCTTACAAGCGATTAAACCCGATGAATTTATCAATCGACCAAAGGATGTAAAATTTTTGCTCGACGAACTCGAACGCCGCTCCCAATCCGACCTCACGTTTCAAGGTAAGATGAACTTGCAACAAGTTGGAGTCATCGGTCAGTCTTTTGGCGGCTACACGGCGCTGGCACTGGCGGGTGCTACTTTAGACTTCGGACAACTGCAAAAAAACTGTCAAAACCTCGATCGCTCGTGGAATTTGTCCTTGTTGCTCCAGTGCGAGGTGCTGAAATTAACTCCCGCTCAGACTAATTTGCGCGATGAGAGAATTAAAGCAGCGATCGCCATCAATCCCCTATCCAGCAGCGTCTTTGGCCCTGCTGGAATCGGTCAGATCAAAATTCCCGTTGCGATCGTCGCGGGTAGCGCCGATACGGTTACACCCGCCTTGGAAGAACAAATACAACCGTTTACCTGGCTCACGACTCCAGACAAATATCTCGTGACAATCGAAAATGCCACTCACTTTTCTACCCTAGAAGAATCAGGACCAGGCGGTGGCGTTTGGCCCGTTCCCTTACCGTTTGGCCCCGAACCTGCCACAGCGCGTCGCTATATAGGCGCTCTCAGCGTGGCATTATTTCACACTTATCTCAACGAAAGCTCCGACTACCGTCCTTACTTAAGTGCGGGATACACTAGATTTATCAGTCGGGAAGCGCTTAAACTCAGTCTCGTGCAATCTTTCTCAGATGCTCAGCTGACAGCAGCACTTCAGAGAGAGGGAACAGGCAGAGGAGCAGAGAGGCACGAGAGCAGGTGATCTCTGGATCAGAAGAGCTCTGGAGCAGAGGAGAATTAGCAATTAGCAATTAGCAATTAGCAATTACCAATTACCAATTACCAATCCAAACCGTGCAAGGTTTTCTTAACTTAAACAAACCATTTGGAATTACTTCTCACGACTGCGTTGCTAAGGTGCGACGACTCCTGCGCCTGAAGCGGGTAGGACATGGGGGAACTTTAGACCCCGCTGCAACTGGCGTTTTACCTATCGCTGTGGGAAAGGCGACGCGGTTATTGCAGTATCTCAGAACGGATAAAGCTTATCGCGCCACGATTCGATTGGGGGTAACAACGACAACAGATGATTTAGAAGGCGAAATTATCACTTCTAGATCGGTAACTGGGTTGAGTTTAGATCGAGTAAAAGCAGCACTTGGGCAATTTGAAGGAATTATTCAGCAAGTACCGCCGATTTACAGTGCGATTCAAGTACAGGGTAAACGCTTGTACGATCTAGCACGGGCGGGTGAAACGGTAGAGGTGCCAGCGCGTACTGTGGAAGTTTATCGGATAGAAGTATTGGATTGGCGTTTGGGGGAATTTCCTGAATTGGATGTAGCGATCGCTTGCGGTAGCGGTACTTATATTAGAGCGATCGCTCGCGATCTGGGCGTAGTCCTCCAAACTGGGGGAACCCTCGCCGCCCTCGAGCGTACTTTAAGCAGCGGTTTCAACTTATCCGATAGCGTCACCTTCGATCAATTGGAAACCCAGATCGACCAAGGCACCTTTCACCCCATCCCTCCAGATCAAGGATTAAAGCATTTAGCATCCGTTACCCTATCGGCAAAAGATGCTCAAGTTTGGTGCAACGGACAGCGTCTTTTTTGCCATGACGAAATGGGAAACAAAACAGAGAATCAAACCATCTCGCAGAGCGCACCTACAAATCCGCCCCCCACTCCAGCTAAAATTTTGTTAAGGATTTATGGGGAGGGGGAGCGTTTTTTAGGTATTGGTCAGTTAATTGAACAACAAGATCGGAAGATGCTCATTCCCCAAATCGTGTTTGATTCACTCCCATCTTGACTTTTCAGGCATCGATTGACGGGGGTCGAGGGCACCAACCTTTTAGGACACGCCTATTCTTACCCAATTTTTAACTTTATTTCTTAAGTAATTTTTCTGGGGAATCCGATCGTATTCTAAGGCAACGATCGATGATTTAGCATCGCTTGAAGTGGTTTCAAACCATGCTTGCTCCAGCTCGTTCTCCGTGAAGGTATAGCCAAGAGTCGCCCCAAAACTGACTATTTTAGTTTTGTTCCAATGCCAAGACCCGAAAAGACCCTGACTACCACACTGATTAAAGTATTTTTCGTAAAGGTCTTTATCCGATGCCAAAACTTCGTAGAATACTCTGACTTGTTCCATTGACATAATCTCGCACTCCTCTTGGAGCGAGCGCCTAAACAGGGCGCTCGCGATTGCTAATCAAGTGATATTTGTTTAAAAAACTGCGATCTTATTTCTAGTATAACCTTTCAAAATCGTCAAATCTATCTTAAAAATTGTTTTTTAGCAACAGGAAACCGATTGGTTCCCACTTCTACTAAAGAAAAAACAGAGGGTTTTCTACGCGATCCTCACCCCTGATTGCTTTACTCAATGGCCAGATTCGATTCACAATGAGTCAACAACAGGAGCGATACATTGCGAAGCAACACACTTCGCAAACGTTTCAACCTTTGTGTCCGACTTTAACTCACCGCTCAACAGAGGGCCGCTCAACTATATGACACAACCGCAAGTGGCACCCACAGGTGCTTGGAAATCACCGATTACCTCGGATTTAATTGTCTCGGAAACAATTGGATTGGGTGCAGCCAGACTCGATGGTCAGTATATTTACTGGGTGGAAATGCGACCGACTGAAGGTGGACGCAACGTCATTGTACGACGTACCCCAGATGGCAAAATATCCGATGTCACGCCTTCTGGTTTCAACGTGCGTACCCGCGTCCACGAGTATGGTGGTGGTAGTTTTGTCATTGCAGATGGCATAATTTATTTTTCTAACTTTGCCGATCAACGCCTTTACAAACAATCTCTTAATACAGAACCCGAACCCATTACACCCCCTTCAGACGGAAATTTGCGCTATGCCGATAGCATTATCGACCGTCAGCGAGAACGCCTAATTTGTGTCAGAGAAGACCATAGCGGTGACTCTCACGAACCAGTCAACACTTTAGTCAGTATTAATCTCAAAAATAGTGCAGACATCCAAGTGCTAGTTAAAGGTAACGATTTTTACTCATCGCCCCGCCTTTCGCCGGATGGTGATAAACTGGCATGGCTGTGCTGGAACCATCCAAATATGCCCTGGGATGGTACTCAATTATGGGTAGCCCAAGTCCAAGAAGATGGTTCTTTAGCTGAACCAAAGCTTGTTGCCGGTGGCGATAACGAGTCTATATTTCAGCCAGAATGGTCGCCCAATGGGGTACTGCATTTTGTCAGCGATCGCACCAACTGGTGGAACCTCTACCGCTTTTCACCCCCCTTATTAACGGGGGAAGGGGGGATCGAACCTCTGTGTAATATGGCAGCTGAATTTGGTCAACCCCAATGGGTTTTCGGCATGTCCAACTATACATTTGAGTCGGAAAATTCCATCATTTGCACCTATACTCAAAATGGCATTTGGCATCTCGCCCGTCTCGACACTTCCAACGGTAAATTAGTACAAATAGATACTCCATACACAGATATTTCTTCCCCCCACGCTGCTGCGGGTCGGTTAGTATTCTCTGCTGGATCCGCTACAGAACCAAATTCTGTAGTTTTGATGGATTTAGCAACAGGAGAAATGCAGGTGCTGCGCCGCGCCACTGAAGTAGCAATTGATAGCGGTTATCTTTCCTTGCCGCAACCTATTGAATTTCCCACCGAAAATGGACTGACGGCACATGCTTTTTTCTATCCACCCAAAAACCGCGACTACATTGCACCAGAAGCAGAAAAACCGCCGTTGTTGGTGAAAAGTCACGGTGGTCCAACTTCTGCGACTTCGAGTAGTTTTAACTTAAAAATTCAATATTGGACGAGTCGCGGCTTTGCCGTTTTGGATGTAAATTATGGTGGCAGTACCGGCTATGGGCGAGAATATCGGCAGCGCTTGGATGGTAATTGGGGCATTGTGGATGTAGACGACTGCGTCAACGGTGCTAAGTATCTGGCAGAAAAAGGTTTGGTAGATGGGAACCGGATGGCGATCGCAGGTGGTAGCGCCGGTGGTTATACTACCCTGTGCGCCCTCACTTTCCGCGATACATTTAAAGCAGGTGCGAGTTACTACGGAGTCAGCGATTTAGAAGCTTTGGCAAAAGATACCCACAAGTTTGAATCCCGGTATCTCGATCGGTTAATCGGCGCTTATCCAGAACGGCAAGATATTTACATCGAGCGATCGCCCGTTCATTATACCGAACGCCTCTCCTGTCCGGTGATTTTCTTCCAAGGGTTGGAAGATAAAGTCGTTCCCCCCAATCAGGCGGAAATGATGGTAGAAGTACTCAAGAAGAAAGGTTTGCCCGTCGCCTATGTCCCCTTCGAGGGCGAACAACACGGTTTCCGCCGCGCCGAAAATATCAAGCGTTGTCTTGATGCCGAGTTTTACTTCTACTCCCGCCTGTTTGGGTTTGAACCAGCAGAAGCGATCGCCCCAGTAGCAATTGCCAATCTCACCTGATAGCGGTGGGGAAACCTAACCCCCCTACCCCCCTTCTCTACCAGGGAAGGGGAGACCAATGATACCCCTCTCCTTGCAGGAGAGGGGCAAGGGGGAGAGGTCAACCCCTTGTTAAATAACGATTATGCAGAAATTAGTAATTTTATCGAGATTTATAAAATTTCAGTAAAATTTATTTTAATTTTGTGCGTATTTTCACTGAAACGAGAGTAAACCAGAGACAATAGTTTTCATTAAACTGCATCTACCGCCAAGGAGCAAATCGATGGCTAGCATACGAAGGCGAGTACTCGCCACAGGATTTTTTGTCTTATCAGTTCTGTTTCCGGTTAAAACTTTTGCAGCCACCTTCAGCGGCATCTACGTCTTTGGAGACAGTTTATCCGATCCGGGGAACGTCTACAATGTCAGCAAAAAACTTAATAGTGTCGATCCGGCAAGTCCCATCGTTCCCCCAAGTCCACCTTACTTTAACGGACGTTTGTCCAATGGCCCAAACTGGGTGGACTATCTCTCGGAGGATTTGGGATTAAACCCTACTGCATTCACCAGTTTATCAAGCGGCGGCAACCAGGCTCAAGGTATTAATTTTGCCTTTGGGGGTGCGACAACGGGAACGGCTAACACGATAGATCCTCGCTTATTGGGTTTACAGAAGCAAGTAGAGGAATTTACATCGCTTCTGGCAATGACTACTAAGAAGGCTGACCCGAACGCACTTTATATTGTATGGGCTGGCGCCAACGATTACTTACCTACTACGAGTCATTTTCAGCCTTATGACAAGCCAGATATACCACTGGCTAATATATCGGCAGCGGTGACAACCCTTGCCGGAGTCGGGGCTAAAAATATCATGGTGGTAAATTTAGGAAATATGGGCCAAATTCCCCTGACCCTGAAAACGCCATTTTCTCAACCTCTCAACGCTTTGACTCAAGCGCATAACGCGGGTTTGTCTCAAACTCTCAATCTTTTGGGCCAAAATTTGGGTTCTGGCGTTAACCTGATTCCCCTCGATGTTAATACTCTAGGCGATCAAATCAGAGCTAATCCCGCCCAATTCGGTTTGACAAACGTTACTGACGCTTGTCTGCCAGATATTTTTGCGACGACTCCTTGTCCTAACCCGGACGAGTATTTATTCTGGGATACCTTCCATCTGACTACTGGCCCTAATAGGTTAGTGGCAAATTTAGCATTTTCCGCACTAACGTCCAAACCATCAGAAACAGTTCCCGAACCAAGTTCGGCGGTGGCGATATTCGCCTTCGGGGTTTTGGGAACGGTTTCGCTGTTAAAGCACAAACGCCAAAAAGCTAACTTGGTTACCCGGTCAGCATAACCCGATAGTTTGGGCGATCGCATCTGACCAAAGAGGACGGGGAGACGGGGAGACGCGGCGACGCGGGGAATCTGTTCCACGAATTCTCCGCGTCAGAGAGTCTCCCATTCGACCGGACTGACGCAAAAAAACAAAGGTGATGCGACAAATCTTGGGTTTAGACGCGCGAGATTGACGCATCACCTTTGTTTTTGGCGCCGCGTGCGTAAGTCCTGAAGGACTTGCTCGCTTTCCTTGCTACCTTGGAAGCAGATCGAAATCACTCACCCAGAGGCACACACATGAGCAGCGAGGATGGATCTGCGATCGCCCGCGAATTGAAAACCCACGTCACCATCTTAGGTAGCATTATCGCCGTGATGTGGTTGGTGGAAATTGTCGATACTTCTCTTAGAGGAGCGCTCAATATTTATGGCATTATCCCCCACGAGGAGATCGGACTGCGCGGCATTTTGTTTGCACCTTTTCTGCACGGCGACTTTGTTCACCTAGCCGCAAATACTATCCCTTTTCTCACCCTTGGCTGGTTAATTATGCTACGAGAAACCAGCGATTTTTTTGTCGTCAGCGCCATAACAATGCTCGTCAGCGGTGCAGGTGTCTGGCTGACTGGCGAACCTGGTTCGATCCATATCGGTGCCAGTGGTGTTATTTTCGGTTATCTGGGTTTTCTACTGTTTCGCGGCTATTTTGAACGCAGTACAGTTTCGCTATTTGTATCGTTATTTGTCGGCTTTGCTTACGGCAGCATGATCTGGGGCATCTTGCCGACGCTGCCGGGGGTATCTTGGCAGGGACACTTGTTTGGTTTTATTGGGGGTGCGATCGCTGCACGCTTTTTGGCACAACAAAAACATAGGGGCTAGGGACTAGGAGCGCTAAAGCGCCAAAAACAGCGCTAAAGCGCTTACTACAAACCCAATGACTCAAAGCGAAACGCTGCTCAGCGGATTCTTTCAGAAATTCAGGAAAGATGGAATAACCGTATTGTGAAAAACTCTTGGCATTTGATGGGGGTTGCAGGAGCAGTTGAGTATCTGGAAAACTATGGTCGTGGGATTGGTGTTAGCAAAGTTGTCAGCTTGGCGATATGTGCTGAATCTGAAGGATATCCTGAAATAGCGCTAGGGTTTTGGCAGAAGGCATTTGAATTAGAGACAGGGGAAAAAACGCCAACAAAACCAGTCAAACAATCGTCAGCAAAAAGCGTTTCCCCAAAAACTGCAACTGCTTCTTTGACCGCATCTGCAACAAACCTGAAAGCACCAACTCTTGTGGCTGATTTACCACCCCATTTGCACCCAGGAAGCATGGTCACAATGCAGCCAGTCGATGCATCAATGGATCGTTCTTATTATATTGACTCACTTGACTATTGGGGACAGCCAAAACGGGATGGTAGTAGAAGAGTTATGGTTGCGACAAAAGAGAAAATTTACTATCAATCGCCTTCAACAAAACCGAAGGGAAAACCGACGACAGAAATTAACCAGGCGTTACTCCAAGCAGCAAATCAACTAGGAACGTTTGTTTTAGATGGCGAAGTCTATTACCGTTCCGTCACGGGTAGCGAACATCGTACAGCACCCCAAGCAGCAACTGCGAATGCGGTTGCGGGAGCAGAAAATACTCCGGTTGTAACAGTTTACGCCATTTTCAAAGCTTTATATTATTCAGGGCGCGATCTGACTACTGCAACAGAAGCTGAAAGGATAGAAGCTGGGGAACAGATTGGTCAATATTTACCCCATGAGTTGTTTGAGGTTTTGCCGACTGCAAGGACTAGAGAGGAAAAACTAGCATTAGCTACAAAACAGCAATCTGAAGACAGAGAAGGGGAAATTTGGCTGTTACACAATTGTACTTATATCGGTGATAAGGATATCCGCAAGCAGACCATTGTCAGGACAAAATATGCCTTGGAATTAGACTTGTTCATTGTAGGTTTATCTTTCACCAAAACGGATGGCAGACCCTTTGGCGCGATCGCAGTAGCGCCAGAGATTAACGGTAAATTAGTCACAATCGGAGCAGTGGGAAGCGGATTTTCGCAAGCAGATATGGCAGAAATTACCCGTCGCCATCAGATGAATCCCGGCGGGGTGAAAATTACAGTTCGCTGCCAAGGATTAACAGAAACTGGTAAGTTGTGGCATGGTCGATTTGTTGGTTTGTGCGGTGAAAGTTAACAGTTACAGCGGTTTCTGCTGTTATGAGGTACAGTAGCAGCCATTAGCGAACCAATGTCTTATGATATTTCATCGTTGATTGATTGTACCGCATAGGAGCGGGAACCGCTGTATATCATGTTCGGTTGCATCGGAATTATTCAAAGCGCTCAGGGCAATTACCAATTACCTATTACCAATTACCAAGAAAGCTAATAATTACGATGCAACCGGATTCGATATTAGAATGTCTCAAGGACTTTTTGTTTCTACATTAACTGTTGGAGGTGTTTTTATAGAAGGGTCAAGAACACCTTGTGGTCTTAATAGCCAAAATATCAGAGCAATTACTGGAAGCGCTATCAATAAAGTCCATGAGAGAGCTTTAATCTCGTAAAACTTCGGTGAATAGTTTTTTGTTTCTTTAGGCGTATCAACAATTTCAACAACGAGCTTAGTAGGTATGGTTACCTCATCGGCAGTTGGATTTATACTTTGATTTACCGATGGAAAACGATCGTACACATCCTCGCACCAGTAGCACTTGCCGTAGGTATTACTGTAAAAATGATTTGGTTCCTTGTCGCAAGTTTTCAAATCGGCGATCGCCTTTTCCAAAGCAAAAAACCAATCCCTTGCCGTCGGACGCAAACTAGGTTCTTTATATCCATCATCAAAACATCTATAAAAACAATCCTGAACTGCTGGGTGGACAACTTCTATGGGAATTATATCTTTTGGATGTCTTAGCTTGTTATTATTTCTCCCATGTAACCAATACCCTTTACTGATATATTCTTCCACCGAACTGACTTCATCATCATCGAAAGGCCACCCACCATGAAATGGATTATAACCAAATAACAATCTATGAATTATTACTGCCAGGGAAAAGCGATCGTGTATTTCAGTTTTATTTATTGATGCGGTATCTTCAAGATTTTGCAATTCAGGTGGCATATATTCTAGCGTGCCTAAAACTAAACTTGGATAGATTTTTTTGGCATCGCCATCAACAATCTGAAACGAATCTGTATCTATTATAGAAATATAAGCATTGGTAGGATTTACCAGCAAATTTTTATCGCTTATATCGCACAGAACGTGACCTTTGCTATGAATTGCCCAAACAATCGATGCTAAATTTTGGGCTGTCCCGTGCAAGCACCGCCAGTTAAATCCAGGATAATTGTTTTGTCTATATCTAAGATTATAAATTCTCGGAATAGTAACGCTTGGCTTGATATATGGCATCAAAAAGCCTACAGTATTACCCTCGTCGTCTTCAAGCAGTCGTTTAGGCCAAGCAATTGAAACGTGATTCTCTTCATTTGTTGGGTCATCGGGTGGATTTCTCACCATCGCTTTTAGCTTCTCACATTGATAGCTAGAGGGTAATTCATGGTAAAGTTTTGCCACATAATCTCTATTTGGGCTTATTTCCCAAATCGCTCCCTCAAAACCGCGTTCAATCTGTTTGACTAAGCGAACAGCCCCACCTGTTTCGCTACAAGTTAATACTTGGTGTTCGTTAAACATTTGATTCTTCATCATAAAAGCATAAAAGTAATGTTTTATCGTCATTAGTACGGCGGTTTACTTGTTCTGAATTAAGGAAATCTTCGATATCAGTTTCTTGTTCTGGGTCGGGAATAATTTCCATATATTCCTCAAAAGGTTGAAAAAATGGTTTGTAAGGTTGAAAATCTCGAAAGCGGATTGAAACAAGCTCTAGTCCATCTGTGGAAACACAAATAAACTTGTGCTTTCCAGGAAAAGTCTGCACTTTCATCTCAGCTTTAACATTATCTGAAGTTACGAAAACTGCTACTTCATTAATAAATTCCCCTTTTTGAGGTTGAAAAAGAAGCTGATAATTATTATTAGGTTGTCGCACAACAATAAATCCATCTCCTATCTGCATGGCAGCTATCCAGTCAGGGGTGGCAATGAAAGCTAACAAAGTACAAGCAAATTCATCAATCGAACACTGTCGCTTGACTGCTTGCTGTTGTAATGATAACCTCACTTGCTCTAAAGCTAAGTTAAAAATTTCTCTAGTTTTAGAGTCGCTAATTTCTCCTAGAGATCGAACTTTCTTGGGATTTTTGAATCCAAATAGGGAAAAAAACCAACGACACAGTTTACTGACAAAAAGCAAGGGTTGATGACGGTATCGAACTAGACTTCTGGCATCAACTAAAACGGGATTTAGTTGCTCGAACGATCGCTTTATACTGGAAATTGCTGTTTTGACAGCTATTTCTGCACCTTGTGCAGCGTATTTTGCACAGCCAGCACCGTCAGAAACTACACCAGCGATCGCATAATCTTTCAAAAGCTCCCAAGCTGCATAATCTTGACACTCAATATTGCGCTTTTGGTGCTTAGTTCCCGTACAAAAGCGTGCTATTGCTTTCCATGCCATAAAATACAAATGCAATCTAGCTGTTTGAACTTAAAGCAGATGTGGGAGTAAATCTTGCCTGTGTCCCCAGACGAGCTGCTTGTCCAACCGACTCAGCGATCCATTGAAACAGTTCGGTAAAATTTAAACCGTTTAACTTTTGTACCCTATCCATTATTTCACCCGGACGTTTGGCAGGCGTAATCTGTCTTAAAATAGACATATTTGCCCCCTGAACTGCAATTGAGAAAAAGGTAAGTTTAGGTTTACTGCCTCTGCCATTGTCCAAGCTCTTCAATCGTTGCGAAACTAAAAGTGCTTTCTCCAAAGCAGCATCTTGACCACCTTCAGTATATCCATAACCAGGTTGACCGTCTGTAATCATGAATATCAAAGGCTGATAGTAGGGTATTAATTGTTCGCGATAGAATGCTTTTTGCTTTTCTGCCAAGTCTATAGCGAACTCAATCGCTTCTCCCATAGGACTCACATCGCTTGCTTGAAGCTGTGGCGGCGTGAACCGATCAATTGTGACAAAGTTTTGGCATAATTCCACCGGGCCGAATGTAACAATTGCAACGTCAACCCGCATTGCCAGAATGTCATCCGCTTGTACTGCCTTTTTAAAGACAGCTAGCCCTTTATTTAACTCTTCTATTGGTACTTTACCCGTTCGAGTTGCCCATGCCATAGATGCGGATCTGTCTAGCAGCAATATTACCGGGCAACGCTGCTCTTGATCGAGCAAGCCAACCTGTTTTAACCCCATCGGACGCTCCCGATCTGAAAAAACATCCTTGTTATATAGTTTACAAAAAATAACGGCTTACTGAAATCCCCCCTTTTTTGCTTCCTGCTAGTATTAAACCGAGGGTTGTTGTTAATAAGTTTATATACCTAACACAAAGCCGGATCATCGTTTCGTGACAGCTTGCGGTATTTTACAGTCTGCGTTCAATCAGCCAGTTTTGAAAGTGGAAAACCTGGTTAAAATCAACAGTAATTAAGCAAAAAACCCGGTTTATATGGAAATTCCTGCGTTTAACAACTAAATATATTTGAATAAACCGGGTTTCTACCCCCGTGCTGCGTAAGTCCTAATCCACCAACAAAAGTTATACCAAGGTCTGGGAAAATTTAGTATAATTTAATACATGTTAATGCTAGAGATTCTCTGCCCCTAGGGATCTACAAAATTAATTTTGATGGGTTTTATCTGCCAAGAAACCCGGTTTTTTAGAGAATACCTTCGCCAAATTTGAGGTTAGCACGCACCCAGGGTTTGCCCCTTCCACGCCACCTGACGCGAAAACCCCTCAAATTTCGGTTCTGATCTTTCTTGGCGATTGGGGACGGCAGGGAGTTCCCCAGCAAACCTGTCCTGCGGGTAAACTGCGGAAAACGCTGCTGCGCGCGCCTATAACAGTATTAGCGCCAATTTGCACGCCGGGGCCAATAAAACAATCGGTTGCTACCCAAGCGCCGTTACCGATGGCGATGGGAGCGACTTTCAAGGCAAAAGCTGGGTCAGAGGCGTCGTGACTGCCGGTACAGAGGTAGCTTTTTTGGGAAATCACGCAGTGCTTGCCAATCTGAATGCGATCGAGGCTATAAAAAACCACGTCATCGCCGATCCAACTGTAATCGCCGATTTCGACTTTCCAGGGATAGGTAAAACGGGCGGTGGGACGAATGACGACGCCCTTGCCAATTTTTGCTCCAAATAGGCGCAGCAAAGCGCAGCGGGGGGCGTGTAATTGGTGGGGAGTGAGGGGGAAAGCGATCGCTTGCACGAACCACCAGAGCAAAACATACCATCCTGAACGCCCGCGATCGTAGCCCGATTGGTCGTACTTTCGCAGATCGATCCAAGGTTCGGCATCCAAAACGGGTGCTTGCTCTGGTGGATGAACAAAAGATTTAATCGCATCAGCTGGTTCTGGAGCTGACGGAGTCATAGGCAGTAGAATCCTTTGCAGAGGAAGAATCGGAAGACGGCGATGCCTTAGCGGGGGTAACCGATGGGGTGGAAACGTTTAAATGACCGCCAAAACGCTGTAACTCGTAGAGTTTCACGCCGATTTGATATTCGTATTGACTCAGCAGTCGGGCGTAGATGTATCCCGGTTTTCCATCCAAAAAGCCGAGTTGAAAAATATAACTGATAATAAACCGCAGAGTGGGTTTAAAAGGCATTCGCACCCACATTTTTTTCAGAAAGCGCTTGCGCTGGACTGCATCTCCCAAGAGGTTAGCACCAATTGTGCCCGAGTCACCCTTTCCGGTAAGGATATTCTGGTAAACGCGAGCTTCCCAGTTAGAATAGCGATTGTGGCGCGCCAGCCATTCAAAGATATCCCGAAAATCGATATGGAGCATATCCTCTTTGAGATATCCCACCTTGCCGTTTAAAACAACGTGTTCGTGGACTTCGTTGTCGCCGGTATTGCGAATTTCTTCTGTCCCCAAGTTTTCGTAGCGACCTTTTTGGTGTTTTAACAGGCGTAGGTTCCAATCGGGATATCTACCCCCGTGACGAATCCACTTACCGAGGAAGAACACGCGACGGTTGAGGTAGTAGCCATCGTACTCTGGATTTTGAATTGCCGCGGCGATTTCGTCCCACAGTTCGGGGGTAATGCGTTCGTCGCAATCGACGATCAAAACCCATTCGTTGCGGAAAGGCAGGTTTTCCAAAGACCAGTTTTTCTTCTTGGGCCAACGACCGTTAAAGTAAAACTGGACAACGTTAGCGCCGTACTTTTCGCATATTTCCACCGAGCGATCGCTGCTTTGGGAATCGACCACAAATACTTCATCTGCCCTTGCTACACTTTCTAAGCACGCAGGCAAATTAGCTTCTTCGTTTTTGGCGGGGATGAGGACGGACACTGGAATTTTAGCGGGTGTGGAAGTCATTTTGGCGGTGAGAAGAAGGGTTTAAATCGAGATTAGCAAGGGTTAAAGACACCTTGGTGAGGGACACGCACCCATTAAAGCTTAACGTAGTCGGGCCCAATTCCCCACCCTACGGGAGCGGTGGGGATGGATAGCCGGGGCAACTACGAGGTACACCCCTTGCGGGTGTCCGAGTAGTTGCCATCTTTGCCAGACGGTAGTCGATCGATCCAGTCTTCAATCAGATGAGTCATTGTTTTCTCTTTGTGAGCTGCGTACAGCTTTAGCTTGTTATAGCGATTTTCTGACAACCTAAATCGCAATGATTTTTCTTTCATTTTGGTGTACACAATGTCCTGGCACTATGCTACCGTAAAGATGGTTGATCGCCCGCCCGACTGTATGGAACAGACAGGTTGATTCCGAAGTAGAGTTATGACTCTTACCGCAGCAACATCAGAGATCGGGGAAGATGCTTGCCCTTGCTGGTCGGCTACTGCCATAAATCTAAGGTGAGCATGTCGTAAAGATATAACCTTGCGGAAGGCGAGGTTCTGCCTGTGGACGCCGTGTAAGACCATCATCGGATTGGGTTCCGAATATCCCTGTGATATTCCCAACGTGGCAACGACGGATGAAGCGGGAAACTCCTTTCGACGAATAAGACCGTCCCTGAGTTCAACGATGTTGGAAGCCCCAACCGAGCGCGAAGCAGGTTGGGGTACTTCACCTACATCTTCAAAGCCATTGCGACGGAGGCAGGAATCTTGTAAGCATTTGTACGTGCTGCCAACTCAGGATTGGTCGCTGTTGGCTATCCGGCAATATTCACAGCAGATGCACCCAAAAGTCTGGAAAATGATAACTGGGACCCGTTCATAGCTTTTGCAAATGCCCTTGTACTAAGATCAGCATTTCAGCTAGTTCGTTCAACCGATGTTCCAACTCCTGCTTGCGAGTCAAAAATTGTTTTAGTTTTTGATATCGGGCGATCCCTAAACTCACCTCTGGTAGCTGCTGGGGTGTAATTGAACGCGACCAAAGCTTGCCATCCCCATCCACCCCGCAGAGGCGATAACCCCGGAAGAATGGGTTGGGAGAAGCATTCACCCCTGCTTCAGATTGGGGTTTTCCTTCTTCTGCGGACTCGACCCAGCCTTCGATCACCGGGCCTTCCTGATAAACCGCTTGAATTTGTTGCAAAATTTGCTTTAGTTCTGCCTGCCAACCTGCTAGTGTTGCTTCGATTTCTTTGAGCAAAGTCATCGGCAGGTTTGGGTTAATCCCGTGGCGGTGACTGCTAAACGAAGGCTGTTTGAGCTTGGGAAGCGCTGGCGACTTGGTTTGGGCGGGTACAACCGCTGACTGGGATCCCAGCTTTAATTCCGATAGGGGGTCGCGCAGTACCTTTTTTGCCGCCTGGGCATCGCTCTTGCCCGTTGCGGCACTTGACAGATGCTCTTTTGTCTGCTCTTTTTGCGACGCGGATGGCTGTTCTCCAGTGGCAGCGTTTTGCGCGGCTATTTGTTGTAGCGTCGCTTCAATTTGTTTTAATTCCAGTCTCATAAAGATACCCTCTTGCGCCTGGAATCATAACCTGTTCCAGTTATTATTTCTATGCGTCAACTTCTCTCGTGGGACAATGAACCCAATAGCCGCAGCCAAAAGTCGATTAATCTTAGTTACCGGCCCAGCCAGATCCGGTAAAAGCGAATGGGCAGAAACCCTAGCTAAGCAAACCTGCAAGTCGGTCATCTACGTAGCAACCGCTACAGTTGACCCGACGGATCGAGAGTGGGTTGAACGCATTGAACAACACCGACGCAGGCGTCCGGCTGATTGGACGACTGTGCAACAGCCAATCGATCTGGCTGCTACTATTTTGGCATCTCCTCCATCCTCCTGCCTGTTGGTTGATTCCTTGGGAACTTGGGTCGCCAACTTGTTGGAGCAAGAAGATGTCTCTTGGGAGAAAACCCTGGGACGGTTACTTGACAGTTTAGCCGTTGCGAAGTCCGATACAATTTTAGTCGCCGAGGAGACGGGTTGGGGAGTGGTTCCGGCTTATCCTGCTGGTCGGACGTTCCGCGATCGCTTGGGTACTCTTGTCCGCCTTCTTGGTGCGAAGTCCGATGCGGTTTATCTGGTTACCGGCGGCTACGTACTTAACCTTACCGAGATCGGTTTTCCCCTACCGCCCAACAGTTTGTAATCGTCGGTTCAAATTTCCAACCAAGGGTTAGCATATATCTTAGCGGTTCAAACTTGAGCAATTAGCAGTATTTGGGGTAATTCTTAATTCATTGCCTATCTGAAAGCTATTTTTTCAGAATTTTAACTGTTTTCTTCACCCAGATTGACGTTGATGAATTATTATATCCAATTCCCCAAAAGTACATTTTTGGGATAAATTCTAAACTAGAATATTATAACTTCTGTCTTGTTTTGTAGCCAAAGACTATAGTCAGAAAGAAATAGAGCCAAATTTATTGCCAAAATACGATGCATTTCCCCCATAGAGCAATGGGATCGGTTTCCCTCATTCTCTTCCCTCTCCCTCTCCCCCATGACCGATGACTTATCCTTAATCGATCGCAAGGATTGAAGAAAGAGATTCACTCACTCCAACTTAAACCTCAAAATCATTGGAAAAGATGGCATCTCAACAGCAGGTTAGACAATATCTTGCCTATTGGTTTCAGTTGGGCAAGAAAGTTTTGATTAAGAGCGGTCAAGTGGCGTTGCTACCACAACCAGTTATTTCTGGCGATCGCTATAGCGAGGAATTTGAAGCGGTATGGCAGCAAATTCTCTCCCACGACTCTGGCGACTGTTACCTAGAAGCAACCAACGAAACAATTGCCCAATTGCTAACACCTGCATGGGAATTGAATCCTTGCGCCCGTTGTTCTATGCCCGTACCAATGCGGAGTGCCGGGATGCCGCCTCTGGTTTGTCCCTGCAATGACTTATCGGATTGGCCCAACACCAGCGTACCGTTACCGCGCGCGCCCGTTGACTCCCAAACTCATCTCAAAGATATCCGCGACCGACTGAGCAAATTAAAGATGAGTTAGCCGAAACTATCCAAAGAAACCGGGTTGCTCCGAAAAATCGTCGCTTTGGAACTATATAGCGGCTTGCAAGCGAGTGAGGTACACCTTCGTTTGTCAAGCGCGCAGCCATTTTTGCTGCGCGCTTGACAAACGAAGCGAAAACGCTGTACCTCATACGGCTGCAATCCGCTGTATCTCTGCAAATAAACCCGGTTTCTGGCCTCCTCGTGCGTCAGTCCTGTAAAACTATCATTCCTCATTCATCCTGCGGCGCGGCACTTCATGGGAGAAGAAGTCATAAGCCATCTGAGTATGGGGGAAAATAGCGCGGGCTTCTTTGAGCAAATCATCAAGCTGGAGGTCGTTTCCAGGGGCGTAGCGCGGGCTAAAATGGGTCATGATTAACTGCTTGACACCCGCAGCCAAAGCCACCTGTGCCGCCATTGTCGAAGTCGAGTGCAACCTCTCGAAGGCAAGATCGGCATCTTGGTGGGCAAAGGTGGCTTCGTGAATCAATACATCCGCATCTTGCGCCAGATCTACAGCACCATCGCAATAGATCGTGTCGGTACAATAGGCAATTTTGCGACCGATTTCCGTTGCGCCGCATAGATCGGCGCCGTTAATTGTACGACCATCGGGTAAAGTGGCTTTTTCCCCGCGTTTGAGTTGACCGTAAATTGGGCCGGGAGGAATTCCCATCTGGGCGGCTTTTTCCACATTAAACCGTCCGGGTCGGTCTTTTTCTACGATGCGATACCCGAAGGCGGTGACGCGGTGTTTTAGGTTACCGCAGATGACCGTATATTCCTCATCTTCGTAAACTACCCCAGGTCGAACCGTATACACCTTAAGCGGGTAGGAAAGATGGGTATAGGAATAGCGCTGACAAGCTTGCAGGTATTCGTTTAGACCTGGTGGCCCGTAAATATCGATACGGTTGGGATTGCCAGCTAAACCATAGCTTGCCAACAGTCCCATCAAACCAAAAATATGGTCGCCATGCAGGTGAGTGATAAAAATGCGACGTAGCTGGCTAATTTTGAGGTCGCTGCGGAGGATTTGATGCTGAGTGCCTTCGCCGCAATCAAACAGCCAAAATTCTGCCCGCTGGGGTAGGCGCAAACCGACAGCGGAAACATTCCGCGATCGCGTCGGTACACCGGAGCTTGTGCCTAAAAACGTTATCTGCACTGCGCTAGCTCAACCTCAATCTCTCTATTGACATTTTGACATACTGGTGTTCCATTTGTTAGCAATAGTTCATCGATTGCGAATTTAGCAGCGATCGCGCAGCTCTCCCCAAATTTCGATCGGGATTTAAACCTAGTTCATCGAGTTGATATTTTTTTCGGAATGCAGAAAGGGATTCTCCAAAACTAAGCTCTGAGTTTTTCATCTGTTTGCGATGCTGAATGTATTCACGCAATGCAATATCAACTAAAGTTTCTAGTGCCGTTTCACCTGTTAGTTCGAGTGCCTCTTGCAGTAGTGCCGTATCCACATTCAGGCTAGTTACCATTGGCTTTTTTCTCCTAACTGCTTTGCTATTATAATTTTCCAGCTTGAAATGTTGTTGGTGACGAAAAGGCTCAAGCGAGCGCCAGTTCTGTGAAAGGATTAATTAACTCGTGCTCTAAGACTAGAAAATCTTCTATTTTTAAGATTGCCATTGCATATTCACAACCTTCAGAGTCAGAAAACTCAATCAAATAGGAGAGTTGATCCTCTGATGAATATACTTCTACAATCGTTCCAACTAGACCAATCGGTAAAGCATCAAATTTAACGAATTCAGCTTCAATTAACTTCAGTTGCTCGGTGGGAATGGGTTTAAGAAGGGCGATTTGATCGAATAGTTTGGCTGGATTCATATGCGTTTGATAAATGCGATCGCGAGACTCTGATTTTTTCCATCGTAGTATACGCGATCGCTCCCCTACACCAATTCCCAAAATATTTGTCACAATAAACACATCACCACCGAGTTAAAAAAAGCATGACCATTATTAACGTTCAGAGTACTCCTGGAGTATGTGGAGGAAATGCGCGGATTCGCAACACCCGCATACCTGTGTGGACGTTGGTTTCTTTTCGCCAACAAGGGGCTGATGAGGCTGAGTTACTGAGAAATTTTCCAGGTTTGTCTCGTGAAGATCTAGAGAATGCTTGGAGTTATTACGATCGCTATCGCCAAGAGATAGATCGGGTTATCGCTTCTCATCAAACCGATGAAGATTGAAACTGTGAGGCTGTATTCTAACTAAAATTTCTCCCTCGCAATGGTTGAGAGATTGCGGGATCTAGGTTGTGATGTTTTAACTTCCTATGATGCTGGTCAAGCAAATAAAGGAATTCCCGATCGGGAAGTTCTGCGTTTTGCAACTGAACAAAACCGGGCGGTAATTACTTTCAATCGCGATGATTTTGTGGCGCTGCATCGTGGCGGTCACTACCACGCAGGAATTATTGTCTGTAAAGACGATCGAGATTACCTGGGACAAGTTGCCTTTCTTCATGCCTATTTGCAGGAGGTTGATTCCCTCCTCAATCGCTTAATTCGGATCAAAAAGCAGAATCAGCCTGGATTAAGTCATCCGGTTTTTGTGGTTCAAGAGTACAAACGATAATTATTTTCCCATCACCCGTTTTCCTCTGTCACAATAGACACAACACCACCGAGATACAAAGAGCATGACGCGAGAGGAGTTGCTGCGGTTAATCGACCAGGCGGCGGATGAAGGCTGGACAGAACTGGATTTGGCAGGATTGGGTTTGGAAGAGTTGCCAGGAGAAATTGGCAAGTGTACGCAGCTTGAGACGCTGGTTTTGGGGAAGTTGGATCGAAAGACATACAAATGGGTGGGGAATCAGCTAACTGAGTTTCCTGATGCAGTGCTTCAATTAACAAACTTAAAAATACTTTCCCTTGCTAGCAATCAGATAACAGAAATACCGGAAGCGATCGCCAAATTATCCAATTTGACAGGACTTGACCTCAGTCGCAATCAGATAACAGAAATACCGGAGGCGATCGCCAAATTATCCAATTTGACAGGACTTGACCTCAGTCGCAATCAGATAATAGAAATACCGGATGGGATTCGCAGCATGGAAAAGCTGGAAAAACTAGACTTGCGGGGTAATCCGATTCCAATTCCTCCCGAAATTCTGGGTGAAAAGGAATTCTATAAAGATCCGGGCGATTTGCGTACCATTCTCGACTTCTACTTCCAAACCCGCGACCCCAACGCTACCGAAGAACTCAACGAAGCCAAACTTTTGATTGTCGGCGAAGGCGAAGCGGGAAAAACCACCCTAGCAAACAAACTCCTCAACCCCGACTACGAACTAAAACAACAAGAACCCGCCACCGAAGGCATCGATGTGATGCGCTGGGAATTCCTACAACCCAACGGCAAACCTTTCCGCGTCCACCTCTGGGACTTTGGCGGACAAGAAATCTACCATGCCACACACTAATTCTTCCTCACCGAACGTTCCCTTTATATCCTCCTGGTCGATAACCGCCGCGAAAACCCCAACCTCTGCTACTGGCTAAATATAATCGAACTCCTCAGCAACGCCAGTCCCGTCTTCCTGATCCAGAACGAAAAACAAGACCGTCGCTGCGAAATCAACCTTTCCCAACTGCGCGGTGACTTTGCCAACCTAGAAAAATCCCTCCCCACCAACCTCGCCACCAATCGCGGACTAGAACCACTCCAACGCGCCCTGCAAAACCGCATCACCACCCTCGACCACGTTGGTACGCCCATCCCCAAACGCTGGGCAAACGTCCGCCACGTCTTAGAAAACTACTCCCAACGCAAAACCCGCATCGAAGTCTCGGAATTCTACAACATCTGCGCTGCCCAAGGTTTCAACAAGTCAGACAAACCCGCCATGCTGAGTTTGAGCAAATATCTGCACGACTTGGGCATTATCCTCCACTTCCAAAAAGACCCCATCCTCAAACACCTGGTCATCCTGCGTCCCGAATGGGCAACCAACGCCGTCTACAAAGTCACCGATAACAAACAAGTCATTACCAACTGTGGATACTTCACCCAAGAAAACCTCAGCGAAATCTGGCGCGACCGAGAATACAACGACTTGCACGACGAGTTACTCCAGTTGATGAAAAACTTCAAACTCTGTTACGAAATCCCCTGCCAACCCGGACAATACATCGCCCCGCAACGCCTCCCCCTAGAACCGCCCAAATATGACTGGGACGACAACAATAACCTGATTGTGCGCTACGAATACGAATTTATGCCCAAAGGCATCATCACCCGCCTAATCGTAGAAATGCACCCATTAATTTACCGCCCGGATGACGATCCCCCTAAATCCCCCTTGCCAAGGGGGACTTTTGAAGATGCCTCTCAATCCCTCTTGCCCAGTGAGACTGTGGACGATCCCCCTAAATCCCCCTTGCCAAGGGGGACTTTTGAAGATGCCTCTCCATCTCTCTTGCCAAGGGAGACTTTGGACGATCCCCCTAAATCCCCCTTGCCAAGGGGGACTTTTGAAGATGCCTCTCCATCTCTCTTGCCAAGGGGGACTGTGGACGATCCCCCTAAATCCCCCTTGCCAAGGGGGACTTTTGAATCTGAAACTCCGGTCCCCCCCTTATTAAGGGGGGCTAGGGGGGATCTAGTCTGGCGCGATGAAGTCATCGCCTCTCAATCTCTTTTGCCAAGGGGGACTTTTGAATCGGAAACTCCAGTCCCCCCCTTAATAAGGGGGGCTAGGGGGGATCTAGTCTGGCGCGAAGGAGTCATCTTCACCGACAACTACGCCAAAGCCGAAGTCATCGAGAATTACCACCAAAGAGAAATCCGCATTCGAGTTTCCGGCAATCAGAAAAAATCCCTTTTAGACCGCATCCGCCACGAAGCTTGGAAAATTCATGCCGCTTACGACAATCGCCTAAAATACAAAGAATTCATCCCCTGCAATTGTCCCCAATGTAAAGGTAGCCAAGACCCTCACCTCTATGATTTTGATGCGCTGCGTCGCCGTTTAGACAACCGCCGCTACGAAGTCGAATGCGAAAAAACTTATCAAATGGTCAACGTGCGGGGCTTAATGGACGATTTCCCCGACTATTCCCGCCAAGCGGAAAATCCACGAATTTCTGGAATAGATAAACCTAATTATGTAGATCCTCCCAATCCTCACCAAATTATTTACCACGTCAACCTCGGTGCTAACAAAATGACTCAAGACTCTTCCCAAACCAACAACTTCCAAGGTGCAAATCTTTCTGGCAATGGCTTTATCGTCAGTCAACTTAAAGATAATTCCCAAATTAGCAATAACTCATTTATCCAAAACAATAACGCCAACACAGCCGAACTTTTATAACTAATCTCATCAATGCGTCAAACCGCCGCCCAGTTTCCCCCAGACGTGCGCGATGAAATAATTGTCGATATTGAAGATGTAGAAGCCGAAATCCAAAAACCGGAAAGCGATCGCAACAAAACCCGCTTAAAGAAACGCTTATCCGCAATTTTGGCAATCGCTACTGCAACCGGAATTGCGATCGCAGGCATGACCGATTTTGCCAACAATGCGATCGATCTGGGCAACAAACTGGGCATCGAAGTCTCGCTACCATCAGGACGGTAAAATATTCAAGATTCTGGTAGGGGCACGGCATCAATCAGCTTTGTTGCTAACGAGAAGGTTTTCTGCTGCCGTGCCCCTACAACCAGTTGCGATCGTTTATCTGCAACCGGAAACGATATAAAATTACCTTTGGAGTTATAGCGATCGCTTGCTCCATAACACACCATAACCTATTTGTCAACCGTTTAAACTAGGAAAAGTAAGGTTGCAGAACAACTTCAACATCATTCCAGAGGTTTGGTAAAAGATGGTAGCCGCACGTTTGTTATTCTCGCTTTTATCCACAAGAAGGCAGCAATCGATGCCGGGAACAGGAGGAAAGCTAGCGATTGCTTTCCTGTTCTGGATGGCATTGATCGCCCCCGCAAAGGCAGAGTTGGAATTGCGCGTCGCGATTAAAGAGGGCGTCAACCAAGTCCAAGTCGGCAGTTCCACCAAAGCCATCATCCGCGATGGGGTGGGTAGACCCTTGGGAGAAATTGCGGGAATGAATTCGTTCAACGCCTCGTACAACGGTGGTGGCGTTGCTATCGATAGATGGCGTTCGGGGGCGGTTTGGATCGAACCGACGAATAGCGGCTATGTTTGGATAGGCGATAAATGGTATCGAGGCCGCACCCTGGTAGTCCCCACCAGTAATGGCTTAACCGCCGTCAACTATGTGAATTTAGAACAATACCTCTACAGCGTGTTGGGCGGAGAAGTATACCACAGTTGGCCTGCTGAAACCCTCAAAGCTCAAGCCGTTGCTGCCCGTACCTACGCCCTGTACCAGCGCCAAACCAGGGGCAACACGATTTACGATTTGGGCAATACGATCGCTTGGCAAGTTTACAAGGGCATCGAAGATGAAGCCCCAACGCTGTACGCCCCCGTAAATGCAACGGCGGGTCAAGTAATGGCGCACAACGGCAGGTTAATTCTGGCAGCTTTCCACGCTTCCTCTGGCGGACATACAGAAAATGTGGAAAACGTCTGGTCAGAACCTCGACCCTACCTGCGGGCGGTGCCCGACTTCGACCAAGGAACGCCGAATTTTCAGTGGGTAGAAAGATTTTCGCCTCAAGAAATGGGTCGCCGCATCGCCGGGGTGGGTAATGTGGTATCAGTGCTACCAGAGCGCATCTCCCCGTTTGGGCGCGTATTGAGTATGAAAGTAGTCGGCACAAGCGGCAGTCGGGTGGTGACTGGGGCAGCTTTACGCCAAACTCTGGGACTCAAAAGCACTTGGTTCAGCATCGCCCCCGAAGGGTCAACCTCGACACCCACAGCATTTCGCATCGACGGGCGCGGTTTTGGTCACGGACTCGGTTTGAGTCAGTGGGGCGCTTACAATATGGGGCGTTCTGGCGCTAACTACCAGCAAATTTTGCAGCACTATTACCAGGGGGCGAATTTAGCCAAGATCAAAGTCCGGTAAAAATAGCTTCGTTGCAAACTTCGTAGCGGGTAGTGGGTATTGTGTATTTAGAAACAAAGACCCACGAATACCTGCGACCTGCCCTATGAGCGAAACTACAACTGCCCTTGCGATCGCCCTGCCAAAGTGGGAGTACTGCTTTGTGCGGTTAAACGACTTTGCGGGTGATTTCCGTCCCCAAAGTATCAACGGCGAAGAGTTGCGAGATAAACCCCTACCTAATTTGCACGAGTTCACCAATCAATTAGGAGATCAAGGCTGGGAATTGGTAGGTGTAAACTATACCCCCGGTTACGGATATGGCTTCTTGATTTTTAAGCGCCCTAAAGTTATTCTCGAAAACTAAGTGGGTCATCGGTGAGGATGACCCATGACCTATGACCCAGACTGATTCAGACGTCGCTGCCATTCCGCATCAATTTGCTTAGATTGCTCCAGTTCCTGCTCTATTAAGTCAGTTTCGGTCGTATAAGCTAGATCTTCGCGGTTGATGACCGTTTCCGCAGCAAATTGGCGGGCGTAGGCGATTTTCTTTTGCAAGTCGGCGTCGGCTTGATTGAGCAACATCGCTCGTTGCTGGCGTTGGTCGTTGCGTTTGGCAATTTTGCTATTGCGCCACCCAATCCAGAAATAGCGAATTAAAGGTACAGCTAAGAAAGCCGTGCCGTAGCCGAGTAAAAGCCAGTAAATTGATTGCACGAAGGCAACGAAGCCACCCAATTGTGCCGCGACGATGCCATCTGCTAATAGATTACCCAAAACTAAAGCACCGACAAAGTTAAGCACGCCCAAGCCGACTGAAAGCATAATTTGTCCTGAAGTCGCTTGAGAGAAGCGCCAGGGCAATTCTTTGAGGTAAGATTGCACTGGCTGGGGTTTTTGCGTCCGCGCCGTTACCTGCAATTCTGGGAAGCGATAGACGATCTGCCCTTCAAGACTGACTTCGGGATAGCCGTTGAATCTACTCAAGACCGGCAGCATGTAATCAGAGTACTCTTTAGCATAGCCAGAGCCGAGATTGTCTAAATAGGGTGCAATTTGTTCGGCGACGACAGCGCCCCCGTTGTTGCGAATCACCGTAGCAATTTCTTGCCAGCGGCGTGCTTCTAGGTTGGCATTGGGGTTACCATCGCCAAATAGGAACGAGAAAACCGCCAAGAGGAAATTCAACTGGGGTTTTTCGCGACGGCGGTCGTCATACCTGGGGCTATCGTAGTCGGGATAGAAAATCCAAAACCAATCTGGACCAAACCAGAAGTTAGGCAGAAAGACAATGCCGCCGCCAGAGTCGCCAGAGTCGTCGCTGTCTCGAGTCGAGTTGACGGCAATTAGGATGAGAGCGATCGCTACAAAAATCAGGACAATAGAAACCAGTAAAGCGATCCCGAAGCATATGCGGATCAGGTAGAACAAGACCCGCCAAATCTTCTCCCACCACTGTTGCAACTGCAACCGCAAAAACTTGCTGCGGAGGATTCCCCGGAAATTCCGCGGAAATTGGTAGGCAATTTCTCCCGCCTGGGAGACTTGTAAATGTCCCCCCGCATCGGATGCCAACACCAATAATCCTTGCTGCGCCGAATTGAGGTCTAATCCAGTTTGTGCCGCAATGTCAGCGACGGTAACGCGGTAGCCCAGATGTTCCACCGCTTTCATAATGGAGGGATTAAAAGCCATTTGCTGCGCCCTCACTTAGAGTTGCCCTGCTACTCCCAGTATAGATTTATCTCAATTCCGCCTTCAGATAGATTCGAGACGCCCGATGACCCATGCCCATTTTTAATGATTTTTCGATGGAATTTCGCTACAATAATAATAGGTATATACCCGAGGCATAGATTGTTAAAATCTTGCCGGGGAAACAGCTGCTAATGGAGTTCAACCGAGGTAATTGACCGTAACGAGCGGTGTGAGTAAAGTTTTTAATGTAGGCGATAATTCATGCAAGGTAATCCATTAGCCCTAAACAAGAAGCTTGCTAACGAAGGTTAATTAAAGTATACAGGTATGGAAGCTGTGCGGATTATTCAGTCTGTCCACCTGAAAGCTAGGGGGTCTTGGGAGTGATAGCTATTTCACCGCGTCCAACTGGGCGCACTTGGAACACAATTAGCTTTGCCTCTACCCTCTACCTTTGCCCAATTCTCGATCTGCTGGTGGCGGAAATTCCCGACGCCTTGAGGGCAGAAATTAGATTGGGATTACAGGAAGCTCTAGTCAATGCTGCCAGACACGGCAATAACTTAGATCCCAGTAAAACAGTAGTCGTTCGCTTCTGGGCTGTCGCAGATCGCTACTGGTGGGTGATCTCAGACCAAGGATCTGGCTTCTCACCCGCCTGTTGTTGCAATGTCGATCCCGATCAACACCTGCCAGAGGAAGAGTCAGAATGCGGTAGAGGGTTGTATATTCTCTACAAAGTCTTCGATCGGGTTCATTGGAACCCCCAAGGGACCGAGTTGAGCCTATGCAAGCAAGTCAAACGCCGCCTGACTTTACCCAGGTTCGCTGTTAACCACAATTGTCCGTCACCGCAGCTTGGTTGACGTTTGGGGGCGGGTTTAGTTCAATTGTCGGCTCCGGACTGGCGATAGGTGAAACCCGCCCCTACAGAACCTGCTGACGTTTGGGGGCGGGTTTAGTTCAATTGTCGGCGGCGGACATTGGCGATAGGTGATATCACTTCCGTTTAGGTAGTCATATTATTAAAGATTGTGCAAACAATCTGGCAAAAGCTGCTCACCTGCCCACCTGCCCACCTGCGGTTTTAGTGTGAGTATGTAAACGGAAGCGATATGAAACCCGCCCCTACAGATCTCGCCTACTCGCCTGCTGACTTATGACCGTGAGTGGGGCAAGGGGGAGCGGAAATCGACCGATCTAGCCAGCCTGTGGCTTGCTGGAACCGCGGAAGTGCTTCTTCTGGTTGATCTTTGAGCAAAAAGACGAGTGCGGCGGCGGCTTGCTCGCTGGCACGGGCTTTGCGGTTAGATTTTAATCGGTGCCAGTCGTTGGGAGTAATTTTGAGCCGATCCATTAGCACTTGCGCGAGTTCTAAAGTGCTGAGTTCACTCAGGGTATCGGTTTTGGGAAGCTGTGTGGTTTCAGGCATACTGAAAGGCTAAGTTCGCATATATCCTTACTCTACTGCAACGACAATGAAGTCACCTGAAGAACCATCCCAGTCAAATCGATCCCCATCGGATCCGGGCACCCGCAAGACGCAAGAGGAAGAACAAGAGTTTGGGCGCAGTCTGGAAGAAGTCGATCGATCCCTGCAAGCTTTAAAAGAACGCTACGCACAAGTACAGCGGGATCGCCAGCGTCAGAAAGAACTGCAACATCGCTACGAAGAAGTGCGCCAAGATTTGCGTAGAGAACGATCTCAGCAACTGATCGCCGAGTTGCAGCTTCTCAAACAACAGCTGGAAATGCTAGAAGTCAGCCTGGAAAGCAGTTTGTTCAGTTTCAGCAGTTTGAGGGAGCCATTTTGGCAAGCAGTCAGATTTGCCGGGATGGGGATCGCTATTGGTTGGTTGCTCAAGTCTTGTGCAGGCTAGGATCGAGTCTGGGGATCGCTACTTGCTCTGAGCAAGTTGCAATCGGGATCGATCCCAGGCAGCGATCCCCGTCTGTGCGTAAGATGGGATCGCCCTCAGCTTGCGTTTTTCGATAATACTGAATGAATCATTGCTTTTAACTGCCTCATGACAACTCAACGTATTGCCGATATCCTCCGCACTGGTCAACCCGATGAATCTGTTAAAGTTCAAGGTTGGGTACGCACCAAACGAGAATTAAAAGATTTTGCCTTTGTCGAGGTAAACGATGGTTCCTCGATGGCGAACTTGCAAGTGGTGCTGAATGCCGATTTGCCCAATTATGCCGAAATTCTCAAGCAGGTGAATACGGGTGCTTCCATAGAAATTGAAGGCGTTTTGGTGGCGTCCCCTGCGAAGGGACAGCGGATCGAATTGAAGGCGACAGCAATGCAGTTATACGGCGATGCCGATCCGGAAACTTATCCTTTACAGAAGAAACGGCACTCGTTTGAATTTTTGCGAAATATTGGACACTTGCGATCGCGCACCAACACTTTCGGCGCTGTCTTCCGCGTCCGCAACGCCTGCGCCAGGGCGATCCACCAATTCTTCCAAGAACGCGGTTTTTTGTGGATTCACACCCCGATTATCAGCGCCAGCGACTGCGAAGGGGCGGGAGAAATGTTCACCGTCACCAGCTTTAATTTAAATAACATCCCCCTTACGGAAGATAAAAAACAAATCGATTACAGCCAAGACTTTTTCGGCAAACAAGCTTATCTTACCGTCAGCGGACAATTGGAAGCTGAAGTGATGGCGATGGCGTTTAGTAATGTCTACACTTTTGGCCCTACTTTCCGCGCGGAAAATTCTAACACCTCCCGTCACTTGGCAGAATTTTGGATGATCGAACCAGAAATGGCTTTCTGCGACTTGATAGGGGATATGGATTTAGCAGAAGAATTCCTCAAATATATCTTCAAGCATGTAATGGAAACTTGCCCGGAAGATATGGAATTTTTCAACCAGCGGATTGATAATTCGGTTTTGGCGACGGCAGATAATATCATCAACAACGAGTTTGAACGGGTGACTTATACCGATGCGATCGCTCTGGTAGAAAAATCCAACAAACAATTTGAATATCCCGTCAAGTGGGGTTTAGATTTGCAGTCGGAACACGAACGATATTTGGCAGAAGAATTATTCAAAAAGCCAACGATTGTCACCGACTATCCAGTAGAAATTAAAGCCTTCTACATGCGTCTAAACGACGATGAAAAAACCGTAGCCGCCATGGATATTTTAGCACCCAAAATCGGCGAAATTATCGGCGGTTCCCAGAGGGAAGAACGTTTAGATATCTTGGAAAGGCGGATTAACGATCAAGGCTTAAATCCGGCTGATTATTGGTGGTATTTAGATTTGCGTCGCTTCGGCACAGTTCCTCACGCTGGATTTGGTTTGGGTTTTGAAAGGTTGGTGCAATTTATGACAGGAATGGCAAATATTCGCGATGTGATTCCCTTCCCGCGCGCGCCGCAAACTGTGGAATTTTAAAATATGGTAAAAACTCTTGCGATTGGGGACAATATCACCACGCTGGCTCAAGTTGAGGAAAAGTTTAACCTCACAGAAGCCAGCGATGACCAGTTTTTTACTGAATGGTTCGAGAATTTACCTGAAATTTATGAACCAGAACAAGAAATATTGGCTCGGATAAAAGACAGATACCTTTACCACAGGAAAACAGGGCCTTTAGCTGAAGGTGCTGTTCAGTTGTTGGTGTTGTCCCGGTTGCTGGAAATCGCAGGTTTTTACGATTCACCCTTTAAAATTCGTTCCGAAATAACGGTACAAATTGCCGTCGATGATCGAGACGAAATTTATCGGGGACGCATTGATGTTTTGGCGTTTAAAGATGAATTTTGGCTGCTGGTGGTTGAGTCGAAGCAGACAAGTTTCAATATGGATATTGCGATACCCCAAGCTTTGACTTACATGATGACTAATCCCCAGTCTGACAAACCTACTTTTGGCATGGTCACAAATGGCAGCGATTTTATGTTCATCAAGTTAGTCAAACAAGGCGAATCCCAGTATGCATTTTCAGATAAATTTACGCTTTATCGGCGGCGGAATGAGTTGTACGATGTGTTGCGGGTATTGAAGCGGATTGGTGGTGCGATCGCTCAAATCTAAAAAACTTTGACGAGTGTTTTTCAGGAGCGATCGCGCAGCTTATACCGTATTTCCCATGAATGCGCCACACAAGGGGAGGGGCGGGTTTATAGAAATTGTTTTTTTTCCCAAGATGATTGGTAAAACCCGCCCCTACCTAGCTTTTGATCTGTAGCAAAATCAAGGGAAATTGGTATTATTTCTCCTCACTCAACCCTTACTGCCCGACTATTTCGCAAATGCCCGGAAGGTATCATAATACATATTAATGCGGAACATTTCACCCGCCCGGAACTTGGTCGCACGCCATTGCAGAATACCATCTGCATCGGTTCGTTCGGTTGGCGTTACCAAAAGATCTGGGTTATCCCGGAAAGCATATTGTTGCGATCCGAGTCGCCCGACAAATGTTCCATCCAAGGGCAAATCGCTAGGCATTGCTACCATATTGACAACGTGGGCGCGTTTTCCTCTCGGCGCATCTCCGTCTAAATTGTAAGTAAAAACAGAATCCCGATTCTTATCCCAGCGTGCCAGAAAACCTGCCCATCCGGCGCTACCGCCAGTATCTACATCGATGTCCGCATATCGCTTGACGAGGAAGTCATCGAGATCGACTTTTCTCGAACAGTTCATCAGTTCCATGCGAATCGTGACGCGGGTTTCATTTTTGGAAACAATGAAGGTTTGACGAATCATCATCAAACCATCATCGGTTTCGCTTTCTGTCATTTTGACGAATTCGTTGTCATCATCTCGACAAATGCGACTGCTGATACATTTGATACCATTGATAGACCCGTATACGTCGTATTTAACGTTATCGGTATCGCCAATTTTGTATGCCAGGGTATAACCTTCTTCCAGAACACCAATAGCTAGATGTTCGTAAATACCTTCAGGTTCAACAGAACTGAGTCCTGCTTCTGTTGGTTGACCCATGAGTTGCCCACAATCGCTGATGCCAAAATAAGCTCTGATACCTTTGATTACGGTTGTTGGACTTGCCATTTTATTCTCCCTTAAAATTTAGAAAAACCGATTTCTAATGCCCCCTGGAGTATGGCAAAGTTGTTAAGCTTCTATTGCCAGTTTAGATAGGTAAAAATATTTGCTCTTTTTGCCTATCTGCTTAATTAAATCAAAGCCTTATTAAAATAGTGTTACCAGTCGCTTTTTTTAGTGAAACTTAGTTTGGGTAACTTATTTAAGGGACAATTTATAGCATCTCTGAAAATGACAGCAAATCTTGTTTGTAGTAAGGACTTTAGCCCTTTAAGCTGTACGCCTGAGGACTAAAGTCCTTACTACGAACAAAGGATTTGGGTTATGCGATCGCCACATCACCCAGCGTATCAATCGCACCCATGCGCGAAGCTTCCGCAAGTTTAGCAATCCCAAATACCCTCGGCAATCGTTTTGTATCAACCAGGACTTTTCTCACATCTAAATTCGATACATCTGCCAAATTTTTATTACCCAAAATCGCAATAATTGCCGCAATTCCCAAACCTTGAGCTACTCCAGCATTAAATTCCACAATTCTACCAGCAGACGCTGCCAAACCTACAAACCCAGAAGCTGGACTAACGACGGCAAGATTAGGAATAGTTCTCACAATTGCGTGCTGGATACCTATATTAAAAATAGGCGGAGTAAAACTAAGATTTGTAATCCCTTTTTCATAAGCGATCTTGTCAAAATCTTTGATTCCTCCCCGCACGTCAAATTGATAAGCAAACGTTCCCAACGCCTCTCTAGCAGGGACGCCACCCATCAGCATATCGGCACCAGTTAAAGGTTGTACAACATCCTTAATGTTCCCAGCATGTCTGATATAAAGTTCAGAGGGAACCGTAACGGTAGCACCAATACTGTTAAACCACTTTTCGATGTAACCCATTTCTACTAGCATGTTAGGAGTTGGTTTAGCACCTTTTCTAGCTAATTCTTCCGCTTCCGAACCTGTAACGGTAAATAAAAGTGCATTCCAAGAAAGTCTACCGCCAGGAAGAATTGCGATATTCGCTTTGTCTAGCATTA
Organism: Microseira sp. BLCC-F43; assembly: GCF_041929235.1. Taxonomy (NCBI): domain Bacteria; kingdom Bacillati; phylum Cyanobacteriota; class Cyanophyceae; order Aerosakkonematales; family Aerosakkonemataceae; genus Microseira; species Microseira sp. BLCC-F43. The sequence goes on along the minus strand of NZ_JBHFNP010000234.1, from coordinate 27,648 downwards.
CACCCGTTTCCAATAAAGATAATTTAATTCCTCTAAACGAGTGGTAAGCTACAGATAAAGCTGGAGAACGGACATCTATATAGTCACTTCCTGCATACATGGTTTTGATATTACCAGCAGTATCGACCATATCGCGCCGCAGTTTTTCGGCTAACTCTTCGTCATTTCCTGTAGCAGCAAGCAGGAAACTTTGCGCCTCTGTATCGTTCAAGTTTGTGAAGCGTTTGAGATAGGTAGATTCAATTTGCTTGAGCTTTTGAATGCTCAATCCTTGGGTTTCAAATACTACGCTAACAGCCAGTTCTGATTCGGGAAGACCAAAGGTTTCAAATCCTTTTAACTTTCTCGCGCCAGCCACTTGGGCTAATTCGGCATTTACCGTCGCATCGATAAATTGCTTGCCAGAATATCTTCCCTTTGATGTCATTAAACTGACGATATTTTGCTGGCCTTTGACAACCGATTCAATCTCAACATAGCTGAGGATATCTACTCCAGCTTCTTGCAGCATTTGTCGCAAAACTGTACTCGCTTTGCTCCGGTCAAGACCAACAACAAGCACACCGATTCTTTGCAAAAATTCTTTATAGATTGCTGCTGGATCGCCAAAGGTAGGTAAACCCAGATCGTCTCGAATCGATTTCTCAATTTGGCTGCGGTCTAAATACGCCAGTCCTCCCCTGACTAAATGACCGCCAATTCCTGCCTGTAAATTACCTTTAGATAGGAGCAGAACTCGCGGATACTGTTTTGTTCTGCGACGGTATTCCCTCGCAGCAGAAACGGCTGCGAAGACGCCAGGAACTTCATCCCCGTATACGATAACATCGTAATATCTTGGATCTCTAGTCATATTTAATCGCCTTTCCTGTGGTTGTAATTAATATCTACAGCGTCTCTTTATTTTATTCGGGAAAGTTTGTACTTGATAAGCAGTAAGTTCCAGAAACCCGGTTTTTCCGAAAAACCGGGTTTCTTTCGCACTTAATCAATTATTTACAACCCAATATCGCGTCAAAATGCTCATTACTTCACCTGGATGATTGGGTGCGGGTAATAAACGACTCCACTGGCTCACATCCGCAAAACCGAGGTTGTGCAAGGTATAAATTGTGGTGTTGACGGCTGCGGGAATACTGATGACAAGTATTCGTCCTGGGGAAACCAACCCTGGTATCTTGACCAGGCTGGGAACCGTGGATGGTGGCGCGTTTAGGGCTATAAAGCTTGTATTCATTGGGTTTTACCTGTTTTCTGATTCAGGCTTACGCCTCTTATAAGGTACATTCATCATCTTACACTTAATGTCCTATAAAAGAAGCATTTACTTTGTTATGAGGCTTTGACAAAATCCAGGCATGGGAAGAGCAGGAAAAGCCCTCAGACAGGTACTGGAGCGCTATAGAATTACCCAAAATCGGTTGGCAGTGGCGATGGGAACTCGACGCTCGAATGTTAACCGTTGGGTTTATGAGAATGCCGATCCGGTAGCGGAGGCGGTGTTGGAAATTAGGGATGGACTAAGAGCAATTAACCCTGATGCGGCGGAGGAGTTTATCCAGTTGTATTTGAATGCGCCACCGGGAGAAGAGGAAAAGTCGTGAGAAAATCTCTGCATGGGAAGAGCAAGCAAAGCCCTCAGACAGGTACTGGAGCGCTATAGGATTACCTAAAATAGGTTGGCGGTGGCGATGGGAACTCCACGATCGAATGTGAACCGTTGGGTTTATGAGAATGCCGATCCGGTGGCGGAGGCGGTGTGGCAAATTCGAGATGGACTTAAGGCAATTAACCCTGATGCGGCAAAGGAGTTTATCCAGTTGTATTTGAATGCGCCACCGGCAGATCGGGAACAGCCATGACATAATCTCACCATGGGAAGAGCAGGCAAAGCCCTAAAACAGGTGCTAGAAAAATATGGAATTACTCAAAATCGCCTCGCAGTGGCGATGGGAACTCGACGGTCGAATATTAACCGTTGGGTGAATGAGACCAGAGATCCAGTATCAGAGGCAGTGTTGCAAATTCGGAATGGACTTAAGGCAATTAACCCTGATGCGGCGGCGGAATTTACCCAGTTGTATTGGAACGATCCATCTGAAGATGGGGAACAGTCGTGAGAAAATCTCAGCATGGGAAGAGCAGGCAAAGCCCTAAAACAGGTGCTGGAGAAATATGGAATTACTCAAAATCGGTTGGCGGTGACGATGGGAGTGGGACGCTCAAATGTTCACCGTTGGGTTTATGAGATTACAGATCCAGTAGCAGAGGCGGTGTTGCAAATTCGGGATGGACTTAAGGCAATTAACCCTGATGCGGCGGCGGAGTTCATCCAGTTGTATTTGAATGCTCCCTCTCCAGATGGGGAACAGTCGTGAGAAAATCTCTGCATGAGCTAGGTCGCAACCCGGTTGCTGTCCCGTCCTGCGTAAGTCCTGTAACTGTTACAGATGAGAGTTTTCTAATTAATTGTTCATGTGCTTTTAATTGACTTACTGTAGATTATCTATTGTGTGAGTCAGGTGCCACGCTGATAGCCATAAGTGAGAGATACACAACTAAATACCTACAGGTAGGTCGTCCCTACCTAATTTGGTAATGCCCGATCAAACAAGCAATTTAACATCAGTTTGTTTGGTTTCTCTCGTTGCTCATCCATCTGAATTTCTCTAAGGTGCTATAACATGAATCCTAAGATCCTTCTTGGCTTATTCCTGAGTGCAAGTGCTGCATTTTTGAGTCAATCCGCTACAGCTGCTGTGCTTTCAGAACAAGCTGTCTCAGGACGGCAATCTTCGATTGAAGTTGACGTGGTTGATTTAAATCGTCGTGGAGCTTCTGAACTAATTCTGGCGGAAAATAGCAGCAGCAATAGCAGCAGCAATGAAAGCAGCAATAGCAGCAGCAATGAAAGCAGCAATGAAAGCAGCGATAGCAGCAGCAATAGCAGCAGCAATAGCAGCTCTAATCAGTCGGATGATGATTAGTGGTGGTAGTTTGAGAGTTCAACCTAGATAGTTCACTTACAGGGGGGCTGGGTGGAATCGATCGTTCAAGACAGGACTTTGGCTGTCAAAAGTCTATCATATGGCTCGAGTATTTCTCGCCCCCCTGCTTCGTTTATCGACAGTTCAACGTGATTAACCGAGGGAAGATTTTTTCCTGTCATCAGATTAGAGATCAACGTGTCATGAAGACTTGGCAACAGCTGCTTGCACCATATCCAATAGACCAATTTTTGGCAGAGTACTGGACGCAAAAGGCGATTCACATTTGTGCCGATCGTCCTGAGAAACTTCAGACATTCTTCTCATGGAAAGATCTTAACCATTTGCTGAACTATCACAAACTCGCAGAACCAGATATACGCTTCTCAATTGAGGGCAAATCCTTGCCAAAGACGAGTAATTCACAAGACTGGAGTGCGAGGTTGCGTGAGGGAGCTACACTAATCGTCAACAAAGTTCATCATCGCATTCCAACCGTGACTCAACTGGCAGCAAATCTGCGCTATGACATTGGTTATGAAACCCACGTCAATTTGTATTGTTCACCAGCTAAACAACAGGGATTTGATTGTCACTACGATACTCACGATGTACTGATCTTGCAGATTGACGGTGAAAAGAAGTGGTTTGTTTACCGAGAAACGGTACTCTATCCCACCCCAGACATGCACTCGGCAAACCAGCCTAAACCAGAGGAACCACCCTATCTAGAGTGCGTACTCAAGCCTGGAGATGTGCTGTACATCCCGCGAGGACACTGGCACTATGCTGTCGCTTGCGAACAACCATCGCTACATCTGACTGTTGGAATTGAATGCCAGACAGGACTTAGTTGGCTCAGCTGGCTGAGCAATGAGCTAAAAAATAATACCGACTGGCGACAAAGATTTCCTGTTGTCGTAAATGGCAATACAGATGCTATAGAAAAGCAGCTAACAGCACTACGGCAACATCTAATTGAGACTTTACATCAGCCAGACATTCTACATAAGTATATTGATTCTCTAAATTATCGGTCTGTGCCGCCACTGCCAATCAACTTACCTGCTCAGATGGGAACTGATATTTTTCACAATGGATTCATGACTCGGTTTGCTTGGTCGCCACTGCACCGCATTCGCATCAAGCAAATAGGCGAGGAACACTATCAAGTGCAGGTTGGATCAAAACAAATTGACCTCAAGGGAGTCCCGGCAAAACTTGTGGAAAATTTATTCAATCAAGATGAGTTTAGTTTAATTGATATTGCTGATTGGGCACCCGCTCTGAGCTTCGATGGTGATATTGCACCGCTCATAACACGCCTCGTCACAGAAGGCATATTGCATGTTCATTAGCAATATTTTGGCTTTTAATATACATGAGTAACTCAAGTTGCTAGTTATCAGCTTTGGCAAAGAAACCCGGTTTCTCTGAAAAATCGTGGGTTTCTTGCGAGAGATCGACACATCACCTTTGTTTCTGACCTCTGGGTTTCTGATGCTCGGTAATTGGTAATTGGATTCATTGGCAGCCTACTCTTGACAATTACCTATTACCCATTACCCATTACCACTCTGTTTGTATTTAACTAGCAACTTGAGTTAGTACAGTTTTGACGAACGATCCCGCTATTCCCTAACGGTGAACCATGATGCGAGCGCATCACGAGCAAATCAGGACTTACGCAAACACCAAAGTTTCTCTGAAAAATCCTTGGGAAAGGGAACCAGAGATCGTAGCAATAAACTAAGGTGATAGGAGCGTGGTGCGTAAGTCCTGAAATATCTTGTGGCGCGGGTTCAAGAAACCCGGTTTTTTGGAAAAACCGGGTTTTTTGAACCCAAATTTGAGGCCGAAAGCTCGGTGGAGGCTTTTGACGGTGGGTCTTGTATAAATTTCATATCATGCCAAATTATTAGCTTTCAGCAGTTTTTCTCACTCTGCGCCTACGAGGCCGCTTTGCCGAATTTTTTAGTAACATTTCGTGTAGTTTCCTTGACTTTTGTGCCGCACCTTTAGCCAGTTCAAGAATTTCTAACAGTTCTACTTCAGTTGGTAGTCGTTTCATAATAATTCCTCTAATCGAGAAAGCAGTCGTTGCACCTGCATTTTTATTTCCAGTGTCATTCCCAGCGATGCTGCCAAATCTTCTCCTACTTGCTGAATTTCTAAATTTGTCACATCAGATCCGGAAATACTTTCAATATCGCTAGCGATCGCATTTCTGGAGTCGTTTACAAACTGCCTCATCTCATTGAGATAGTCAAGGGTTTGTATTAGCATAGCATTTTCCGGTAGGCGAGACAGTGCCTTTCTAACTAGATTCTGTGCTGCTATTGCTTGCCGTTCAATTTCATCTAATTCTTGGTTGAGTCGATTAATAACAGCGATAATTTCAGACAAAATCGACATTGCTGAAAGTTTTTACTCAACCTAGCCAACATATCACCGTCGATTACCCGATGAAGTTTTTAGAAGTAGGCGAGCGCATTTCTGAATTTACACTATTCCCTAACGGTGATGTATGATGCGATCGCATGTTTTAATTTTGGTGCGATTCAAGGAGCGATAGCTAAGCGCATCCGCGCCGCTGCGCGTGAAGCGAAGCTATCGCGTAAGCGATACGCTGCACGCGCCGTGTTTTTTCCCTGAGTGGTGGCGGTGCCGTACTCTCGTCTAACGCACCCTAAATTTCTACATTTCTTACTATTAGCAATTAGGCATTAGCCATTAGCCATTACCTCTTCCGCGCCACAATATGAAAAATATGCCAATGCTTCGGTGACTGCAATGCTGTTTTTCCGTCTTCTTCTTCCACTCTAAACATTTCAATTTCAAATTGTTCTAATAACTTTTCTGCTTGTTCTTGGGTATGATGGGTGTGGGTGGGAATACTTGCCCAATCGTCTCTATCCCCAAATAATTGACCGCAAAAACGACCTCCAGGTGGAAGGCTTTGGACGATTTTATCCCACAATTCGGGGAAATATTCGGGGGGACAAAAGGGCAGGGTAAAGCTAGCATTAATTAAATCGGTTTGGGGCCAAGTCGCTGCTTGAAATTTTGCGACTTTTGTGGTTAAATTATCGGTATTTTGCAAGTCTTCTCGCCCTAGCATCCGGTCAAATGCTTCTCGATTGCCATCAATGGCTAAAACTCGCCAACCTCGTCTGAGTAGTTCCACGGTATCGCGACCTTCGCCGCATCCCAAGTCTACCGCGAACCCTGGTGTCTCGAAGCGTTCCAATGCGGCTAAAAGGGTAGGACGGGGGGGTCTACCTAAGACAGCTTGGTAGTATTTAGGCCATTTGTGTTCAAAATCCTGGGATTGGGGCTGTTCTAGCATGACGAGAACTGGAATGTGTTTCGCCACCTGAGTGTAACAAAGGCTGCGGGGGACTAAAGTCTGAGGGGATACAAACCCGCAGCTAGGGAAGGGGTTGAGGGGGTGCGATCGATCTATTAAAATCGTCTTAAACCAAGCTGGTAACAGGATTTGAACCTGCGACCCACGCATTACAAGTGCGTTGCTCTACCAACTGAGCTATACCAGCAACTCAATACACTATAGCAAAGTTTGGTACCCGGCGATCGCTATGACGCCAAATTTTACCTACTCAAGCTTGGACACATACAACTCCCGCCGCCAATCTCTGCCTTTTCCCTTATTTCGTGCTTTGTACGTGGGTGTCAGCGAGTGACAATTAGGACATAAGAGGCGGAGATTATCTGGCGAGTTGTTCAGCCAGTCTCCATCGATATGATCGACTTCTACCGGAACTTTACCCGTATAGGGATTTACTTCACACCAGCCGCACAAAGAACATTTTTCACCATAGTTCTCAATTAAAAACCTTCTCACATGATTAGATACCGTACCGAATTTTTTCCGCCCGCTCTCCCCGCCTACTAACCATGATGCTATATAAAGTTTGTATCTATGGTCGTTATGGCATTTGTTATCGCAGTACTTATCTACCGCTCTTTTGGTTTCTCTACCGCAGTTGAGGCATTGCAGTCTGGGTTTCTTCGGCATTGGCATCGGTACACCTCGATATTATGGAACGTCTTGCCCAATGTTTGAGAAATCCTTTCGGGTCAAGGGACTCAGCTAAATTTTTGATAACATCGAAGATCCCAAGGCTAAAAGACCCGTTGAAGTAAGTATGAGCAAAGGCACTCTGTTTGACAAAGTTTGGCATCTACACGCAGTTGGAACGCTTCCTTCAGGACAGACGCAACTGTTTATTGGACTGCATCTAATTCACGAAGTTACCAGTCCCCAAGCTTTTGCGATGTTACGGGAACGGGGTCTAAAGGTACTGTATCCAGAACGGACGATCGCTACGGTAGACCATATCGTCCCTACAGATAATCAGGCGCGTCCGTTTGTGGATGACCTGGCAGAGGAAATGATGCAGGCTCTGGAACAGAGTTGTCAAGCAAATGGCATTACTTTTTACAATATTGGTTCTGGGAATCAGGGGATTGTTCATGTCATAGCACCAGAGTTGGGACTGACTCAACCGGGGATGACTATTGCTTGTGGAGATAGTCATACTTCTACTCATGGTGCATTTGGTGCGATCGCTTTTGGTATCGGTACCAGTCAAGTGCGCGATGTTCTCGCTTCCCAAACTCTCGCCCTCTCTAAATTAAAAGTCCGCAAAATTGAAGTCAACGGTACTCTAAGACCGGGTGTCTACGCCAAAGATGTTATCCTCCACATCATCCGCACTCTGGGAGTGAAAGGCGGCGTCGGATATGCCTACGAATTTGCAGGCACTACTTTCGAGCAAATGAGCATGGAAGAACGGATGACCGTTTGCAATATGGCAATCGAAGGTGGTGCGAGATGCGGTTACGTTAATCCGGATAGCGTTACTTACGAATATCTCAAAGGTAGGGATTTTGCACCCAAAGGCGAAGAGTGGGATAAAGCTGTTGCTTGGTGGGAGTCGATTAAGAGCGATCGCGATGCCCAGTACGATGATGTGGTAGTTTTCGACGCCGCCGACATTCCCCCGACCGTTACTTGGGGAATTACACCCGGTCAAGGTATTGGCGTCAATCAAGTCGTACCAACTCCCGAAGAACTGCCAGAAGAAGATAGATTCATCGCTCAAGAAGCTTACCAATACATGGATTTGGCTCCCGGTCAACCTATCTGTGGTACTAAAGTCGATGTTTGCTTTATCGGCAGTTGCACCAACGGACGGATTAGCGATTTGCGAGAAGCTGCCAAAATTGCTCAAGGTCGTCACGTCGCCGCAGGAATCAAAGCCTTTGTCGTTCCAGGTTCGGAACGGGTGAAGCAGCAAGCAGAAGCGGAAGGATTGGACAAAATCTTCCAAGCAGCAGGTTTTGAATGGCGAGAACCGGGATGTTCCATGTGTCTGGCGATGAATCCCGATAAACTTCAAGGCAGGCAAATTAGTGCTTCTTCTTCTAACCGCAACTTTAAAGGACGGCAAGGTTCCGCTTCTGGTCGTACCTTATTGATGAGTCCGGCGATGGTGGCAGCAGCAGCAGTCAAAGGCGCAGTCTCTGATGTCCGCGAGTTGTTGAATTAGGCATTTCTTGTTACCAGGCAAGAGCCTGGTAACACAACTAAAGAGGCTCCGCCTCGTTTTTTCTTGTTTTCTTGTTACCAGGCTGAGCCTGGTAACACAGGTAAGAGGCTCCGCCTCATTTTTCAACTGAGGTAGCAGCCCAATCAAAATCGTTTTCAAAGGAGGCAGAGCCTCAACCATTGCGTTCCCAGGCTGAAGCCTGGGAACGAGAAAACCGGCAACTATCGAGTAACTAGCGACCAATTCAGCCGAAACTCACCGGATTGACAACGTTGATTTAACTAATCGGCGTAAGTCCGCAGGTGAACCTGTACTCAGGTCAGTGGCGGGATATAAGCCGGACGATGACGAGGGGATCTCCGACCTATGTTAACCGTAGGTTGACGCGGGAGGGGATGTCCGAGGAATCGTTAATTTTTCCGGATTAGCTTTATCGTTAACTGTATATTGTGATAGAATAGACAAACACGCTTTGGTGATATTGAGTGTTACACAAAGTCGTACAAGTTCGTTTATACCCATCTGAACAACAGCAGATACTGTTGGCTCAAACGTTTGGTTCTGCCCGTTGGTGGTGGAATTATGCTCTGAATAAATCAATTGAGGCATACAAAGAAACAGGTAAAGGACTTGGACGTTCAGCACTCAATGCACTTCTTCCTGACCTCAAAAAAGCAGAAGATACAGCATGGTTGGCTGATTGCTATAGTCAGGTTTTGCAGGCTACAACACTCAATCTGACCACTGGGTACAAAAACTTTTTTGAGGGTAGAGCAGGCTTTCCTCGGTTCAAGTCTAAACATGGCAAGCAGTCTATTCAATACCCTCAAAATGTCAAAGTTCTTGATGGTATTGTCAAGCTTCCGGGAAACGTTGGTGAGGTGAAAGCTAAAATTCATCGACCAATTGAAGGGAAGATAAAGACTGTCACTGTTAGCAAAACTCCATCAGGTAAATATTTGGCATCTATTCTCACTGAAGTAGAAGGTGACAATCCATCTACAACTGAAGGCAAGATTTATGGAATTGATTTGGGTTTGAAGCACTTCGCTGTCGTAACCGATGGTGAAAAGGTTTCTAAATACGACAATCCTCAACATCTCGCCAAGCATGAGAAGAACCTGAAACGCAAGCAACAAAAACTAGCACGTAAACAGAAAGGAAGTAAATCAAGAAATAAATATCGCAAGGTTGTTGCCAAAGTGTACGAACGGGTGAGTAACTCAAGGCAAGATTTTTTGCATAAACTTAGTTACAAGTTAGTCAGCTAAGCCTTAGCTGTCATAGTAGAAAATCTTCATGTCAAGGGCATGGTTCGTAACCAGAATTTGGCCAAAGCAATATCTGATGTTGGATGGGGAACGTTCACTAACTTTTTAGCCTATAAATTAGAACGCCAAGGTGGAAAGTTGGTTGAGATTGATAGATGGTTCCCCAGTTCCAAACTCTGCTCTAATTGTTTCTATCAAATGAGTGAGATGCCATTGGATGTAAGAAAATGGACTTGCCCACACTGTGGCACTCACCATGACCGTGATGGAAACGCAGCTATCAATATCAGAGCAGAGGGAATCAGAATGCTAAAGGCGGATGGTTCAGCCGTCTCTGCCGTAGGAGGGGAGGTAAGACCAAAAATGGGACGAAAGTCTCATTTGAGGCACTCGCCTATGAGTACGGAAGCCAACACTGTACCCGGTACTCCGGGTCAGTGTAGGTAGTTCACATAGCGGATACATATACCTGATAATTTCCTCGCTGGCAGGGTTTTTCAGACGTGTAGTTGCCCGCAAAATAGTTTCCTCTAGCGGTAGGCGAATCACAACGTAATTCACCGGACAGGTTAACGACTGAAATTCCTCCGCCAGTATCGGCAGAAACCAAAAGCCAAAAATGCCATCCAGCACTACGTCATAGTCACCCGTGACATAAGCAGCTGTGGCACGAGCGATCGCTAGCATCACCGTTGTATTCTGTTGATGTGCTTCTGGCAAAATTGGCGAAATCTTTTGAGCGATGTAATCATAAAAATCATCTGCATGTAAGTGAACCCCCTTGGGTAATCCCTGCGCCAGTCGATTCGATAACGTTGTTTTTCCACTGCCAGGACACCCGGTAATAATCGTGATAGATGCCATAAGCGAACCTGTTCAATATTCCTGAGTATTGAAACATTAAACGATTAACTGATTCCGAATCCACAATTCTTTTTCGAGGAGAACAAACAATGGTCAGCGAAGTTAAAACTGTTTCCGGACGCGGTATTCCCTTGGTGGGCGATGATATTGATACCGATCGGATTATTCCGGCTCGATTTTTGCGTTGCGTTACTTTTGATGGTTTGGGGGCACATGCTTTTGAAGATGACCGCAAGGCACTCAACGGAGAACATCCGTTTGACCGATCGCAGTTTCAAGGTGCGAAAATTTTGGTGGCGAATCGTAACTTTGGCTGCGGTTCGTCGCGGGAACATGCACCCCAAGCGCTCGCCAAATGGGGCATTCAAGCTTTAATCGGTGAAAGTTTCGCCGAAATCTTTTTCGGCAATTGCGTCGCTATCGGTATTCCCTGCGTCACTGCCGATGCTGCAACTGTCAAGCAATTGCAAGAAATTTTAACATCCAATCCCCAAACACCGATGACGGTAAATTTGGAAACCATGCAAGTGCAATGCGGCGACTTTTCTGCCCCAATTGCCATGGGGGAAGGTGCTAAAAATATGTTCGTTTCTGGCACTTGGGATGCTTGCGGTCAGTTGTGCGATCGCGCCGACCAAATTCGCGCCACCGCTGCGAATCTGCCCTATATGAACTGGAGCAAATTAGCTGCCTCTTAGGATAATTGGTCACAGTCTCTTACCTAAATTTTCCTTGGCGCCAAGTCAGTGGTAAAAGTATTTCCTGCTACCTCGTACAGGTGCGATCCGTAAAATTTCCTCGCAAAGAAACCGGGTTTCTAGGAAAGAAACCCGGTTGCTAATTTTATTTTTTCTTTAGATTTGACAAGAAAAAAGGAAGGTGATAAAGTCAAGCCAAAATTAATAACAAACCTTCGATTTGGTAGGTTTTTAATCATGAACAAAAACACAAAAATACTGGTCGCTGAAGCGATCGGTACTTTCGTATTGGTGTTCGGCGGATGCGGAAGTGCAGTTTTAGCGGGCAAACAAATAGGCTTTTTGGGAGTATCGTTTGCCTTTGGTTTATCTTTGCTGATCATGGCTTACACCATCGGGGAAATTTCCGGGTGTCATATTAATCCAGCGGTAACAATTGGGTTAGTCGTTGCCAAAAAAGTAGAGCCGCGTTTTGTGCCTTTTTACATAATTGGGCAGATTGTAGGCGGAATTATAGCGGGTGGCGTGTTGTATTTAGTTGCTTCGCAAACGACCGGCTTTGATATTACTAAAGGATTTGCTACCAATGGATTTGGGGAGCATTCTCCTGGAGGTTACGGTCTAGTAGCAGCAGCAATTACCGAGATTGTATTAACCGCATTCTTGCTGTTTACGATTATGGGAACAACCCATCCAAAATTCCCAGCAGGTTTTGCAGGTCTTTCTATCGGTTTGATGCTGGTGTTAATCCATTTGGTGGGTATTCCCGTAACCAACACATCAGTTAATCCTGCCAGAAGCATCGGTGTGGCAGTATATCAAGGTGGATGGGCTATAGGACAATTGTGGTTGTTTATTGTTGCTCCGATTGTCGGTGCTGTTTTAGGAGTGTACGCTTACAAATTAATTAAGCCCGACGAAAGAGCTAGGAGTTATCAGGAAGAAGTGCCAGTCTAGGTATGGAAATTCGCGACAATAAGTGTAGGGTGGGGGTTACCCACCCTATTAATGGGTTACCACTTTTTGTAGGGTAAGAATTTTCCAGACATGATGACTTTAACCCTGTCGCCCTTTGGATCTTCTTCCTTTTCCACATCCAAGGTAAAGTCGATCGCGCTCATAATTCCGTCGCCAAACTTGTCGTGAATCACTGCCTTCAGCGGCATTCCATAAACTTGCATAATTTCGTAAAAACGATAAATTAACGGGTCAGTTGGGACAACTGGTCCCAATCCTTTGAGCGGACATTCGGTTAATTCTTTGGCATAAATGGGAGGAAGATCTAACGCTTCGATCAGTTTATTGGCTTCGTCTTCCGAAGCACTCGCTTGACGGTAGATAACCGCTGCGATCCAAACTTCGTCGCGTCCTAAGATTTTTTCCAAGTCGGAAAAGGAAATGTTCTTTTCTTTTTTTGCGGCTAACAGTTGCTGGGTAACTTCTGGAAGCATAAAAAACTCCGAAAATTGGGAATTGGGAATTGGGAATTGGGGATTTCAGATTTGAGATGGCAGATTTCAGATTAATCTCAATCTAAAATCTCAAATTTAAAATCTAAAATATTAAGGGGATTTCAGATTTGAGATGGCAGATTTCAGATTAATCTCAATCTCAAATCTCAAATCTAAAATCTAAAATAAAATTAATGCGATCGCAAGAACTCTTCCACTTCGTCTGCGGTAGGTTGGGCGGCGATCGCACCTGGTTTCATGGCTATCATCGCCCCGACGGCACTCGCATAAGCCACCATATGCCTAGCGGTTTGGGGATCGCTTAAGGCTTTGATTCCTTTGAGGCAAATTTGGTGGATAATACCAGCGACAAAGCCATCCCCGGCGCCTGTGGTATCCTCAGCTTTGACGGGGAAAGCAGGTAATCTGCCTTCATTTTCGTGAGCAAAGCAGAACGAACAACCCTTTTCGCCATCGGTGATTAGAACTCCTTCCAGGGAGTCGAACCGATCGGCGATCGCTTTCGCATCGCAGGTACCAAATAGCCATTCAGCTTCTTCGAGGGAAAGCTTGACAAAATCAACATGTTGAATTAAGTCCAGGATCGGCGCGGTGGCGGCATTGGGCTCGGGCCAAAACATGGGACGCCAGTTTACATCCACCAAGATTTTAAGATGATACTGCTCTGCTAATTGAATAGCCCTAGTAATAGCTTGTCGCGTTTGGGGATAAGCGAGTTCGAGGGTACCGAGTACCAAAAATTCTGCGCGTTCAAATAGTTCTACCGGAAGTTGGTCAGCTTGCAGGAAGGCGTCGGCAAATTCTGTTGTATCGCGAGATCCGAATCCGGCGAAACTGCGATCGCCTGCAAGACTTCGCAAAACGTAAACTTGGCGCGTCGGGGCTTTTGGATGACGCCCAATGCCAGTGCTATCTACTCCTATTTTCTCTAGCAACTGTACAAGCGAGTTCCCCGCTTCATCCTGACCGACACAACCGATAAAGCCAGACGAGGTTCCCAACTTTACTAAAGCACAAGCTACATTCGCGGGCGCACCTCCCGGATAGTGAGTCCAAGACTCGACAGCTTCGAGGGGGCGACCTGGTTGATCTGCCAGACAGTCGAATAAAACTTCACCAAGGCAGAGAACACGGGCATTTGACACGGGTACGTTCCTTTTGTTGGATGTTAGGCAAACAGGGTTAACTACCCCACCTTATAGGGTTTCTGTACTCATAGGCGAGGTCCCAGCTTTGGTCTTACCTCGCCGACTACAGCAAAAGACGGCTCAACCTTCCGCCTCTAGAATTCTGATACTATAAGGTCTAATATTTATCGCTGCGTTTCCATCTCGAGCGTGGTGAGTGCCACGACAAGAGGACAAGTCCACTGCCTCACCTCCAACGGCATTTCATCAACTTGATAGAAACAATTAGAGCAAATTTTGGAACTGGGGAACCATCTATCAATTTCAACCAACTTTCCACCCTTGCGTTCTAACTTATAGGCTAAAAAGTTGGTAAATATTCCCCAGCTAGTAACTCAAGTTGCTAGTTATACAACCCTCCTTTTGTATGAGGTACCTAGTTGCGCTGTCTTCGCTCTTATAGCAATTTGAACAGCGAAGACAGCGCAACTACGTACTCACAATATAAGTAACTAGCAACTTGCGTTACTATAAGATATTGCTTTAGCCAAACTCTGATTGCGTACCATGGGAAACGAGCGTGAAGTTTCTCTAGTATGACAGCAAGGCTTAGCTGCCCAACTTATAACTAAGTTTATTTAGAAAATCTTGCCGTGAATAGCTAACCCGTTCGTAGACTTTGGCGACAACTTTTCGAGATTTTTTGCTTGAATTACCCCCCTTCTGTTTACCTGCTAGTTTCTTGGTGCTGGCGCTTGATGTTTTTCTCGTGTTTTGCTAGCTGCTTAGGATTTACAAGACGTTTAACTTTTCCCGAGCGTAGTGGATTTTTACCTGGTTGAGAAAACACTTTTGACCGAAACTGCCAGGGTTTCTTTATGAAAAAGCCAAAGTCACGCTCCCACATTGAAGTAAAAGCTTGTTCAAGTCTTTTAAGTGTTTGTTGCAGCACTTGAGCAGCTACCCGTTTTAAGGAGGAGTATTTCTCTTTCGCAACAGTCAAAGACTTACACTGACTAGCAAAAGTAGGACATGGTGTATCTGCTGGGATTATGTATTCAGACCCCAATCAACCAGCACAGGACTTACGCAAGGGCGTTGCCAGAAACAAAGGTGAAGAGTTGATATATCGTTTACAAACCAACGATTTTGCAGATCGCCCTTAGTTTCTTTGCTTAAGTCCTGAAGCATTAACTTGACATGAGCTTGACTTGTACCAATCTTGACATTCAGCAACAGCATAATTGTAGACTTTGCGATTAATTTCTCACCAGTCTTGAAAAATCTCTACCTGCTGTTTGGTTGGTTGTAGTCAGAATTCATCCGTCAAAGAAAACACTTGCGATCGCTTCCTTTGGTTCAGCATACCATACCTTTCATAGTATCGTTAGGTATAGGCAGTTAAAACGGCTAGTGTCGCTTTTCCACCCGGCAATCAATTGAAGGGGCTACCCTTGCTCCCGCGCTATTTTAGGTATATATCACCGGCAAGACAGAGGAGAAAAGCCATCTCGTACATTATTCTAAGGTTAGACTAAGTACATATACAGGTATAGGAATCGATATATGGCTGGTAACGCTTCAGAATCCCCTGCATCCCTTTCAGAAAGGGAACTGCAAATCATCGATCTAGTCGCGGCGGGCTTGACTAACCACGATATAGCCGAACAGCTGGAAATTAGCAAGCGCACCGTTGACAATCACATTAGCAACATTCTGACCAAGACCGGGACAGACAACCGGGTGGCGCTGGTGCGGTGGGCGTTGCAGTGGGGCAAAGTTTGTATTGATGAAGTCAACTGCTGTACCCTGCCAACAACTCCGGTCACAAATCTCAAGAAGGATCAAGTCATGTCCTGATCGAATCCGGAACGGGAAAAGGCGATCGCTTGCAACAAGCAAGCACTAAGTTTAACAGGAGAGAGCGGCTGACACCTTTGGGTCAGCCCTCAATTTTATCAACAAAAATTTGCAGCTACTTCAGAGCATCCAGCGATACAGTTGAGAAAACGTATCGTGCGATCGCCTGCCTTAAGATAAGTTGTGATATGACTACCTCTGCTTCTACTCAAACTCCTTTTGACTCGTTCGCCTGGGATTGGACGGCGCCTTACCCCACACAGGATGCCGATTTACTCAAACAACTTAACTTTATTCCGGGTTTAAAAGAAATTCTGATGTTACGGCAGGTTCATGCCCTCGAACACGCCACAGTTTGGGTGTTGAGCAACTCTGGCGCTGCTGAGTACAGCGCTGCTACGACTCGCGATAACGAGTTATTGGGGGGGATGTCTACCGAGCATGGATTCTACCTCTACGGACAGGTAAACGCAACCGATCTGTGGCGTGCTGTCCGGATGGCGTTGCAACGCATTACCAGCGGTGAATGGGATTTAGCCGTCCATCCCCGCTGCGGGACAAATTTATCCGTCTCCATGATGCTGACGTTTGGACTCGCATTGGGGATGCATCTGCTTTTGCCGCGCGGCCCAGTTGAGCAGATAATTGCTTTGGGCGTGGCGGCGATGGCAGCATCCCAAATCGCGCCCAATGCGGGTGCGATCGCCCAAAAATACCTGACGACCGCGATTCCGTTTAATCTAGTCATCGCAGACATTACTTTTACTCGCGATGTCTGGGGGCGTCCAGCCCATTTCGTCCGCCTGCGGTGGGTAGAATAGCAACAAAACTTAAAACTTAAACCGCTCAGTACGTACCTGTGCGATAGTACGCTGTATAGCAATTCCGCAATCATTTGCAGATACATCTCGAAAGGGAAAACACACATGGCTATTCAACGTGGTTCTAAAGTGCGAGTTCTCCGCAAAGATTCCTACTGGTATCAAGATGTCGGCACGGTGGCTTCCATCGACACTAGCGGCATCAAGTACAACGTGATCGTTCGCTTTGAGAAAGTCAATTACAGCGGTTTTAGCGGCAGCGCGAGTGGCGTCAACAGCAATAACTTTGCCGTGAGCGAACTCGAAGAAGTTGAAGCACCCGCTCCAGCTAAGGCTAAGAAGTAGGCAGTAGGGGCACGGCATGACAAATTTTGAGGTCGTAACCGCAGATTTTGGCACGCGGTGCCCACGGCATGAGAAATTTTGAGGTCGTAACCGCAGATTTTGGCACGCCGTGCCCTTACTAATGCCTCTGATTGCAGATGAAATGCCGAAACATGAAAACAAAAATATACCTTTAGTGTGACCGCTGGGTTAGTTCTAAATGCTGAATCAGAAAAAAAATCAGCCTTCGGCGTGATCCAGGTGTCAGCCCTACGGTAGTATGTTGGGAAAGCCTTGAGTTAGTAACCTATAAATCGATTACCTAATCGGTTAAAAATTCATCATAAAAGGGACGGATCTCATGGCTATTCAACGTGGTTCTAAAGTACGAGTTCTGCGGAAAGAATCCTACTGGTTTCAAGATATAGGAACGGTGGCTTCTGTTGACCAGAGCGGCATCAAATATCCGGTTATCGTTCGCTTTGAAAAGCTTAACTACGCAGGCGTTAATACTAATAACTTTGGTATGAACGAACTAGAAGAAGTGGCAGGAGCGCAAAAAAGCACGCCCGCAGCTTCCGGCGGTTACCAAACCAAACTCGACGCAGGTCGCCGCAAGACAGGTGTTGATATGCCAACCGACGGCAAACCAACTGCTGCACCAGAGTCTGGAGAAGGCAGTGCTGTAGTAGCAGGATCTCCAAATCAAGGAACTGAATCTCGTTAAAAAGTGCCGGAATTACCCGAAGTAGAAACAGTTAAACGCGGTCTGAATCAAGTAACCTTGAACCAGCAAATCCAGGGTGGAGATGTTTTGCTCTCCCGCACCATCGCCCACCCGTTTTCTGCTGTCGAGTTTTTGGTTGGGGTTAAAGATACTGCAATTGTGCAGTGGCATCGCCGGGGTAAGTATTTGCTGGCAGAATTGGCAGTAAAAGAGGAACAGACGGGGGGACGCTCTGATGCGGGGACGCGGGGAGAGGAAGAAGATGGTTCAATGCAAAATTCTGCGGGGTGGTTGGGGGTTCATTTGCGGATGACGGGACAATTGCTTTGGTTGCATCGCGATGCGCCTTTGCAGAAACATACGCGGGTAAGATTGTTTTTTGGGTCAGATTGGGAGTTGCGGTTTGTAGATCAGCGCACGTTTGGGCAGATGTGGTGGGTTCCACCAACAGAAGCACCCGAAAAAGCGATCGCCGGATTAAAAAAATTGGGTCCAGATCCGTTTTCAGATGGGTTTACTGTGGATTATTTGGTGGAAAAATGGCGCTCGCGTCGTCGTCCGATTAAAAACGCGCTTCTTGATCAGGAGTTAGTCGCCGGAATCGGTAATATCTATGCCGATGAAGCGCTGTTTCTCGCTGGCGTTCGACCAACTACCCTGTGTACGGAATTAAATAGGGAACAAATCGAACGTATAAGAAATGTAATTATCGAGGTTTTGCAAGCAAGTATTGAGGCGGGAGGAACAACTTTCAGTAATTTCATAAACGTACAAGGTATGAATGGAAACTATGGAGGCGTGGCTTGGGTTTATAACCGCGATCGCCAACCCTGTCGCGTCTGCGGCAGCACGATTGAGAAATTGAAGTTAGCAGGACGATCGGCGCATTTTTGTCCCCAGTGTCAGTGTTGACCAAGAAGACGCAAAGACGCCCAGACACCGGAGATGCTCTCTTGCACCGTTCTCAAGTGAGAAGCACCCGGTCTGATGACAAACCATTTTAAAATGCAAGCAGGTATAGATAAAGAAGTGTTGAAAGAGTGAGCTATGGCAGTCAAAAAGGGCGATTTGGTGCGTGCGGTGCGGGAAAAGTTGGAAAACAGCATAGAAGCGAAGGCTAGCGATACGCGCTTCCCGCCTTATATTTTTGATAGCAAGGGGGAAGTGGTAGACTTACGGGGTGACTATGCCCTGGTCAAGTTTGGGAAAGTTCCCACCCCAAATATTTGGTTGCGTGCAGATCAATTGGAAGCTTTTAAATGATAGTGCATTCCTCTGTTTGGCCTTCACATCGTCCGGCACGGGTTTCGATTATCGGTGCTGGAAAAGTTGGTAGCACCTTGGCACAGCGAATTGTGGAGAAAAATATTGCTGATGTGGTGTTGCTGGATGTGGTGCCTGGTTTGGCAGAGGGAATGGCGCTGGATCTGATGCAGGCGCGGGGGATTGAGAGATGCGATCGCTTCGTTTTCGGTACGAATAATTACGCAGATACGGCAGATTCTAATGTAGTAGTTATTGCTGCCGGAAGTCCGCGCAAACCGGGAATGAGTCGCGACGATTTGTTGCAGGTTAATGCAAAAATAGTGGTCGAGGCAGCTAAGAATGCGATCGCACATTCCCCCGATGCAATTTTGCTCGTGGTTACCAATCCGCTAGATGTCATGACTTACCTGGCATGGCAAGCTAGCGGATTGCCATCTCAGCGCATCGTTGGCATGGCAGGCGGTTTAGATTCAGCTAGATTTCAAGCATTTATTGCCATGGAATTAGGCGTGCCGACTGTGGATGTCAGCGCAATGGTACTGGGAAGTCACGGCGATTTAATGGTACCTTTACCCCGATATTGCACAGTCAGCGGCATTCCGATTACCGAATTAATGGAAAATGCAACCATCGAGCGTTTAGTAGAAAGGACTCGTAACGCCGGTGCAGAGATTGTGCATTTGTTGCAGACGGGGGGTGCTTATTTCACTCCTGCTGCTACTACTTGTTTGATGGTGGAATCGATTTTATTTAACCAGTCGCGCTTCATGCCAGCTTCCGCTTATTTGCAAGGGGAATACGGTTTAAAAGATATTTTTATTGGCGTTCCCTGTCGCTTGGGAAGCATAGGCGTTGAAAGCGTATTGGAATTAAATTTAACCGAAACCGAACGCGCCGCGCTCCATGTTTCGGCTCAGTCTGTGCTAAAAAATATCCACCGTGCGAATGAAATGTTAGGTGTTAAATTGGGCAACAATTAATGTAGGGTGCGTTAGGCGAAAGCCGTAACGCACCATTGGGTGGCAACTGGGTGCGGGTTTAAATAAACAGTCGATGATTGCATAGATAGTTGCTAAAACCCGCCCCTACATATCTGACCAATTACCAATTACCAATTAGCAATTAGCAATTAGCAATTACCAATGACCATCAAAAAAATTATTTCGATTGGATTGTTAGTTTTCATCCCCATTTCGATTGCAGCGGAATATTTAGAATGGGGTGCGCTGACAGTTTTTATCACAGCGGCGCTAGCAATTGTACCGCTGGCAATTTGGTTAAGTACGGCAACGGAAGAAGTAGCTATTGCAGTGGGTCCTTCGATTGGTGCTTTGTTAAATGCCGTGTTTGGTAATGCGACTGAGTTGATTATTGCTTTAGTAGCTTTAAAGTCGGGATTGGTTGATATTGTTAAAGCGAGTATTACGGGAACAATTATCAGCAACCTGCTGTTAGTGATGGGACTTTCGATGCTGTTTGGGGGAGTAAGATATAAAGAACAGGAATTTCAACCGATAGTGGCGCGAGTGAATGGGTCATCGATGACATTGGCGGCGATCGCCATCGTTTTACCGACGACGGTAATCTACACCTCGAATGGCGTTGAAGATGCAGCAATTCGCAATCTTTCCTTAATTGCGGCAATTGTATTAATCGCGGTTTATGCGCTAACGCTGCTGTTTTCTTTGAAGACTCATAGCTACCTATACGAAGTTGGATTGGTCGAATTAGAAACAGAAGATGGCGAAAATACAGAAGCAGAGAAGCCAAATTTAAAACTTTGGTTAGCTGTGTTGGTAATATCAACAATTGCCGTAGCGTTTGAATCGGAAATATTTGTTGGCGCGGTGGAAGAAGCGACCAAAGGATTGGGGTTAACGCCGCTGTTTACGGGGGTGATTCTTTTGCCATTAGTTGGCGGTGCGGCAGAATATGTTACCGCAGTCAGCGTGGCGATTAAAAATAATATGGAACTATCGGTTTCGGTGGCGATGGGGTCGAGTTTGTTAGTCGCTTTGTTGGTAGCTCCGGTTTTAGTTCTGGTAGGATTTGTTATTGGTCAACCGATGGATTTGAATTTTAATCCATTTGAAGTAGTGGCGGTGGCGATCGCCGTCCTTATTGCCAATTTAATTAGTTTAGACGGAAGATCGAACTGGTTGGAAGGAACGCTACTTTTGGCAACTTATATCGTTTTAGGAACGGCTTTTTATTTTCATCCGGTTTAGGATTTGGCTAATGGCTAATTGCTAATTGCTAATTGCTAATAGGTAATTGAATTTTAACTATTAGCCATTAGCCTACGCCAATCACCGTTTCTCTGAAAAATCGTCGCTTGTCAACTAAAGAATGCAGCAAGAAACCCGGTTTCTATTAACCATTAGCCATTAGCATATTGCGCTAAATTGTATCTGGAACGATATTCAATTCTCGCAACTTTGCTGCTAATCTTTCTGATTTTTGAGCTAACTGTTGTACCTCTTCTTCCGGCGATAAAACCAACTGTCCTTCTGAGGTGAAATAGCGCAATTTTCCGGAGTGAATTCCCAGATACAATTGTAACTGGTGACTCCACAACAAACCTTGTGAGTTTGGTTCTATTGGTTGATACTGACCATCGACTAAATGGAATCCAGCAAATTCTAATCTATCGGGGTCGAACCAAAAATAATCGGGGGTGCGAAATATTTCTTGGTAAATTTGTTTTTTTAATCCTCTGTCAGTGGCGGCTGTTGAATCAGAAAGGATTTCTATAATTAAGTTAGGATACTTGCCATTTTCTTCCCAAACAACCCAACTTTTGCGGGGTTTTGGATCGGTTCCTAGCACCACAAAAAAATCGGGACCTCGGAAGTCTTCAGATTTTCGCTGATCAGGACTGTAGTATATGGTAAGGTTACCAGTAGCAAAATAGTCTTGACGATCTCTCCACCACCAGTTAAGGCAGTTCAGAAGCAGCAAAATTTGGAGTAAATGCAGGTGAGTTTCCCAGGGAGGTTCGTTGCTATATAAATCGCTAGGTGGAAAGATAACATCTTTTGGCAAATCTGCCGTAGTTTCTAAATCTTTAGCGAGGGACATAACTTGAGGAGAGGAGTGAGTATGAGTCTAGTTTAGTGGAGTGGGATTTAGACGATCGCTTAATCGGGAAGAATCCAGTGGGATACCTGCTACGGACACCCACTCGCGCTTCCCACATGGGAGAGCGATACGTGCTACCCACAAGCTACCCTTCGGGAACTGCTTCGCAGAACGCGATCCCACTTGCTTGCCAGACCCTATCGCTATTAGTATAAAAAGGATGCTCAAACTAAACTTTCGCGCATCTCTAAATTTAGATAGCAATCTGATACAGAGTGCTAGATAATGCTAGGATAGTCAGTGTAATTCCTGATAAGGATCTAGTCCCGTGGTAAGAAAGTAAATAACGAATATGTTAGACAAATCAGAAATAAAAACAATTAACAACTCGCCTGCTTCTAGCATTGTGGGAGTTAGGAGAGCATAAAAGTGATGAGGTGAAAAGGGTAGATTTGACGGAAAAAATTAAACGAACCGGAGAAAAAGCTTCAGATTATCAGATCATATTTGACAAATTGGAACAAGAGGGAGCGGACGCATTTGAGATCAAAAATCGCAACAGAGCGATCTACCTGACAGAAAAAGGCGTGCAGATGTTAAGGGAGTCGCTTAATAGTGACGAATTTTTTGAGAGTTCTGCTATGAATTTAGTTTAGCCGACTGGGTTTGGGGCGATCGCTTAAACTGACTCCACTACTGGGGAAAAATCTAGTGGGATACCTGCTATAGACGCCCACTCGCAATTTTCCTGCCGTTAGGCATACAGGATACTTGCGCTTCCCACATGGGAGAGCAATACCTGCTAGGCACATGCTGCGCGTGAAGCGTATCGCTTACGCGATAGCTTCGCTTCACGCGCAGCGGCGCGGATGCGCTTAGCTTTTGCCTTAGGGATACGCACTTGCTTGCCAGATGCAATCTCTATTAGTATAAAAAAGGGACTAAAACAAACCTTTCGTGCATCTCTAAATTTAGATACCCATCTGATTGGGAATGCTAGATAATGCTAGCATTTTTAGTGTAATAGCTGAGAATGCTAAATTCCCGTGCCAACAAAGTAAATAACGAATATGTCAGACACACCAGAAACAAAAACAGGTCTACGCAGCAGTGAAAGTCAATCAACAACTCGCCTGCTTCTAGCATTGTGGGAGTTAGGAGCGCATAAAAGTGATGAGGTGAAAAGGGTAGATTTGACGGAAAAAATTAAACGAACCGGAGAAAAAGCTTCAGATTATCAGAGCATATTTGATAAATTGGAGCAAGAGGGAGCGATCGCATTTGAGATCAAAAACCGCAACAGAGTCATCTTCCTGACAGAAAAAGGCGTGCAATTGCTAGGCGAATCGCTCAATAATCCCGAATTTGAGTTTGATAGTCAAATTGGCGCCAGAACGGCAAATGCTCTCTTGCGGTGGATGCGGGAAATGGCAAGTTATGGTAATGGAGCGAGTGCAACGGTAAAAGAAGAGAAGGTAGAAGGAGCGATCGCATCCTACGACGAGTTTAAGTCTGTGGCGTTGGAAGTATACGACAAGCTTAACAGCGACTACAACTTAGACAATCTAGTCCCGATTTATCAACTCAGGCGAGAAATTGGCGATCGCGTCAGCCGTTCTCAATTTAACGAGTGGCTGTTGGAAATGCAAACTAATGACATTTTCCAACTAATCGGCGGTGAAATGCCCGGTATTACCCCAGAGCAAGTGGAAGATTCTATCAAGACCAAAATTGGCGGAGTGCGTTACTACGCCAAACGCCTATAGTTCTCAAAACCGATCTATTTTGGTTACAGTTTACTACCTCACACACAAACCACAAACCATGACCAACCTCCAAGAAATTAATGCTGCTCTAGAGCGACAAAACCCCTTTGCCAAGCCCCCTTTTCTTAATGCACAAGATATTTGGGGGAAAGAATTCTTCGATTTTGAACCTTTAAACGCTCATGCTTCGGATGCTGTATTTAAAGCACTTGAGCAAATTCGTGCGGGTCAATATCCAACTACTTCAATCGCCATCACCGCTCAAAACGGCACAGGTAAAACCCACATTATCAGCCGCATCCGTCATCGTCTACAGTCTCAAGGCGGTGCATTGTTTATTTATGCGAACAAGTATGGGAATCCTCAGCAAATTAAACAAGGGTTCCAAACCATTTTAGCTGATAGTCTGGCAAATATTGGTAGCCAAGAAGTTCGGCAATGGCAAGAACTAGCGACGGCTATGGCTAATGAGGCATTAAGAGCCGCTAACCCGAACAACAATAATTATTTTCCCAAAGATCTAATCCAGAAAATAGAGAAATTTGAAGAAGCTAAACCTGAAGAATTTCAGACTTGGCTCAAAAAGCTTACTAAAACCTTTGGCAAAATAAAAGATGTTAACAATCCTGATATTGTCAGAGCAATTTTCTGGACACTTTCAGACGAACAAAACCTTTATGCAATCAAATGGTTAGGCGGTCAAGAACTAGCCCAATATAAAGCCAACGAACTGGGATTACCTACACAAAACCAATCTTTCGATGCAGTTATACAAATTCTGGCTCTGATTAGTGAATACAACGAAATCGTTATTTGTTTTGATGAACTAGACAGTCCAGAAATTGACCCTGAAACATCTTTAACCAGAGCGCAAGTTGTCGCCGGGTTAATCAAAGAACTGTTTGAAAATCTCAAGCGTGGGGTTATTCTCAGCGTCATGATGCCAGGTGTTTGGAGCAACAAAATCAAAACACTACCAGGGGGAGTGTCTGGCAAGATTTCTGCTCAAGGAAACCCTTTAGAACTCCAATATATGGATGGTAACTCTATCATCCAGTTAGTGAGTTTGTGGCTAGCAGAATACTACAAAGCCAAAAACTTAGTTCCTCCTAATCGAATTTACCCATTTACAGAAAGTCAACTCAGAAGTCTTGCAAGCGAAAAACCAACTGTTAGAGAAGTTTTGCAATGGTGCAGAGATAACTGCAACCCCGGCGTAGAACCACCAAACCCAGTTGAAGTTGCTTTTGCTAAAGAACTGGAAGAAGACCTTGGAAGTGCTTTAGATGATAATTACCTGATTGCTAATGCGCTTCTGTTTAGTTTCCAGAGGTTGATTGGTCAAACAGCTGAACGGGTAACAATTGAGGATGTGACAGATAAAGTCAGAAACAGAAGGAAAGATAATCACATCAATTTCAAGATAATTGGTAAGGATAGTGGACACAATGTAAGTATTGGAGTTGGCGTTCTTCAGCAGGCTAGCGGCAAATCTCTTGGCCCAGGATTAAAAAAATTAAATGATTACCAAAGCTTTGGTTTAACGAGGGGTTGTTTGGTTCGTTCCAAGAGTAAAAAAATTACTCCACATGTGGAAAAAACGTATATCATGCCCCTAGTTAAACAGAAAGGTGGGGAAGTTGTGCCGTTGAAAGAGGAGGAAGTCAAACCTTTAATAGCGATTCACGCCGTTTATCAAAAACGCGACGTTGACTATAAGGTGAGTGACTTACAGATTTTTAATTTTATCGCCGAGAAAGGGGCTGAAAAAATGCTAGGAGCGAGTAATCCTCTGCTTCAAGAGATTCTCAGCGATCCATCTTATGAAGTTCCTAGCGAGATGATTGAAGAAGAACCCGTAGTTTCAGAGGAAGCTGAAGCGGCTGATGGATCTGATTCGGATAATATAGAGGAGGGAATTGATAATTTACTCAGTCAGATAAATCAAGGCTGAATTTAACACTGGATTGTCTGATTTTTGGCATAAACCGCCCGTGTTAAAGCCCGCCCGTGTTAAATCAAAGCCCGCCAGGGGTTCAAACCCAAGGGCTTTTAGCGAAAGTCAGTTAAAACGGACTGAAAACCCAAATCTTCCCAGTCGGTTTTAACCGACTTAAGCTAAAAGCCCTTGGATTTAAATCCCTGGCGGGCTGGCGGAATAGCAGATAGTAACAAAACCTTATGACGCGACTCTATCTTGATACTGCAATTAGACTACCTGCGCCAGATGTTGAAGCATTAATCCAAGGGCGAGCGATCGCTGCTATACCTCAACAATTTCTCGATCCAGGGCGGATATTTGCCCTATATCCTGCTGATGCGGCTAACTCTGCATCCATAAATTCTCAAACAGTCCAGATTAAAGCTTGGGCTAGATGCGAACTTTGCCAAATCTTGGATAAGTCTGAACCTTTAGAATCTTTGTCTCGATTAACTATTTGGACAACGGCAGCTTTAGAAAATATCCTATCCCAACGTTCTTATATTTTTCTGGCCTATTTCCGCGTTTATTTACTAGCAGAACCATTAGAAATACCTGCAAATCCTCAAGGCCAATTTGTGGCGTTACCTCGCTCTTTGAGCGTTACAGATAATTCACCAGTGTTAAGCGATCGCACCTTCTCCCAACGCCGCCATCAGCTAGAAAACCGCCTCCCACCCCCCCATCCAGAATTAGAACAATTACAAGCAGATATTGCTCAATTAAACACCCCCGCCGCGAAACAATTAGACGAGCAAATCCAAATATTTTTAGGGTGGAAAAACCCAGAAAATAATCAAAAAAATCATCCCGATTTACCTTGGATTAAAACCATTAAAAGTTTAGGAGAACGCAGCCAAGAACTCGATGATAAAAAAAGCAATTACCAAGCTGGTACAGACTTTGAAAATATCGTCCGCAAAAGTTTAGAATATTTAGGTTTTACCGTCGATGAAGCCTACAAAGGCGGTGCAGGTGGCTTAGATTTATTCTGCTCAAAACCCTATCCTCTAGTTGGGGAATGCAAAGCCGGAAAAGCCATTCCCAGCCGTACCGCTGAAGAACTAATTAAACTGGGTGGAATGCGTCTGGATGACTCACAATTTCAAAATGCAGCTAAATTAATTATCGGCCCCGGTAAGCCTTCTAAAGATGTTTTAACAGCCGCACATAAATTCAAAATTAGCATCATTAATCCTATGAGCCTGCAAAAATTAACCGAATTACAAGCACAATATCCTGGTTCTGTCAACTTATTTGAGTTGAAGAAATATTTAGAACCGGGACAAATCGATAACAAAATTGACGAGTATGTTGAGAAAGTACTGAAAGAGGTTAAGCTACGATCCCACCTCGTTAGTCTAGTCAAAAAATACCTGGAAAATACAGGACTAGAGAATGTTGGGGTTGACGCTTTACACGGTATATATTTTGGCTCAAATCCAACTCAGCCATTAAAAACAGAGGAAATGTACGAAATTCTGCTCGAACTTTCCTCGCCGTTGACGGGATATTTGGGACGGAATAAAGGGAGCGATTGGAGGAGCGATCGCTTCTACTTCCTGCGAGAATTGAAGCTAGACTGAAACCATCATATAAAACGCTTGATTACTCTGACAACTTCGCATAATTCGTTGCTATTTTGCTTGATGAGCGTGAACTTATCTGACAAAGCATACTGACGCGCTCGCTTGTCTAACTTGACAAAAATATAGTCTTCCCCATTCATTATAGCGGTTTGCAACTTGGTAGAATACACTTTATTTTGCATAAGTTAAGTCCGCTACGTCGGGCTTCGTTTGTGTAGCGGCCCCCAGAATGGTGCCG
>NZ_JBHFNP010000233.1:0-37364 GCF_041929235.1 Microseira sp. BLCC-F43 | reverse complement strand
TAGGGAAAGCGTTATCGCTTCGTTTGTGTATCGGGGGCCGTGTGTGTTGGGGCTAACCAAAAAAAATTTTAAAATTTTCCTAAAACCAAAAAATTTGAATTTTTATAATTTTATAAGGTAAAACTTTGTTTTATTATATTTTCTGTTTTTTTAATTTTGTTATTGTTATTTTTTTTTTTTTTGTTTTTTTTTGGGCCAATTTTTTGGTGCCCGATAAAAAAACGAAGGTGTACCTTTTGCCCTATCCCAAAATTTGATCGATTGTAATATTAATATCTGGAAAAGCTTGGATTGCTAAATTTTGACCCCGCTGAAACTTCTGAATACTCTGGTAACCTGTAGGCGTTGGGTTGCGATAAACTTCAACGCATTGAGCGTTAATATCTACTAGCCAAACTTCAACAATACTTTGTTCGGCATAAAGAGGAATTTTTACTTCTCGGTCAGTTTCAACCGTTGAATCTGCTACTTCTACTAATAAAAAAATATCCTGGGGTTGAGGATGTCCTGCCTCATAAAAGTCTGGACGGGGATGAAGCAGTGCTATATCTGGTTGTGGCTCAGAATTATCATCTAATTCAACTGGGTTTTGGGGAGAAAGTATTGCGCGATCGCCAAGAAGTTGAGTAAACAATCTGACCAATCTATTTACACCAGCAGCATGTCTTCTACCAATCGGCGTCATCTCAATAATCTCTCCTCGGATTAGTTCTACTCGCTCACCTTCAGCGATGATACCTGACTCTACCATTTTCTGGTATTGCTCAACTGTAAACTTCCGTCTAAGTAACTGCACAGACATCTCTACCTCCAATGGTTACCTAATTTTTTTAGAGGTTTATTCACTTATTCTTCAACTAATTCAAAATTGACCCGCGCATAAATCTCGCGAAAACCGATTTGAAACTCAATAGAATCGAGTACTAACACTGCATCCTCTCCTTCATACTCCTTAAAAATCCATTCACCTGGCGATCGCTTAGCATATTGTTCGACGGAAAAACTATACTGGTCAATTAAAATATATTCCTGAAATTCCGGAATTGAGCGGTAATATTTAAACTTATCTGTTTTGTCATAATCTTTAGTTTATTTTGATAATACTTCAACAATCAAACAGGGATTGTTAATCGTTGTTGTATTAGTACCCTCATAGACAGGTTCGCCTTTGACGACCATTACATCAGGGTAAGTATGGATGCGATATTTGGGTATCCATAACCGCACATCACCTATGAAGATGTCATATTTTTGCCCTTGCACTGTAAAGGGGAATTTTCTACAAAAATCAAGCGCAATTTTATTGTGGTTCGTCGTTCCACCTGTCATGGGTATAATTTCTCCATCTCGGTATTCACTTTTGTATTCAGCCTTTTCTTCCAACTCCAGATATTCTTCGGGAGTGTAGTAACGCTTTTCTGTTTGGACTACCATATGGCTCCCCTAACTGAATAGACTCCTTCTATTTTATTTTATCACTTCTAACACTGCTTTAGGTAAAAGCTTATCTTTAAACCATACAATTCTTGCTGGCGTATCCCCTACCTTGACGCCAGCTTTTTCTAAATTTAATCGTTCAGAAATAGCCAAAATCAAATTATCGCAACCAGCGCGACGAACTTGGGAGAATTTCTTTTGCAAATATTCCGGACGCCAGTAACCGATTATTTCCAATAAAAACGACCTGCCATCGGGATGAACTAAGCGAAAATCCGGAATCATCACGCTACCAGGAATGGGAATTAAATCGACTTCTCTTTCTAATCTCCAATCAGTTTTAAGCGAATCCCACCTATCTGCAAACGAAGCTTCAATCATGCTGTCATAAGGCTTACCCGGTGGATAATGAGACACTAAACCGCAATTAGAATCGAGACTAAACCGTCCAATCTTTTCCTTGTTAGTGTAAAAATCGCGGATTTGTAGAGTGGCGTGAAGACTCCATTTTGTCACGTGTAATAAAGCGGGGAGAAGTTTAGCTATAGCCAACCCATACCTCGTACTAGGTTTAAACAAACTCGTCGGGCCATCAATCGCAATTGTAAACCCGTGGTCGGCATCGCCTTCAATATATGCCATCAATTGAAACAACTTAAGATAGCGAAACAAAAGCTTATATTCACCCGGAACATTGCGATGAGCATTAAGCGTAATTTGACTGGCACGATAAAAAATTCCCTGCACTTGGGAGAGATTATAACGATGCAACAAATCTTCAGGCGAAGCCGTTTCAAATTGTGTTAAAATACGATTTTCTTGTAAATCCGCATATAAACCAGTTTTAATGTCTTGAAGCAGAACTTCCCGCTTGAGTTCTTGACTCAATTGCTCTGCCAAATTGCTCAGTATTCTTTGAGACGCCAACGGATTAGGAACCGATTTAGCCGATAGAGCAAACACGCGCTGACGCAACTCCTGAGGTTCCAGGGGACTAACAACTTCAAAAGTACAAAAACCACCCTTCAAAAGATGAGCCAATCCCCGCTTTAAGCGATAGTCTGGACTATCGCCTTCCAACTCTAAAAGCTGACTGTCTAGTTCCCCTTGAGTTTTACCAACCGCCTCTTGAAAACAAGTAATTAAATCCTTAGCTATTTCCAAATTCCGGTCATCAATATTCAGTCGCTTAGGAACGATTGACTCTCCATTTTGACGGTGTATTAATAAATCACTGGGTAACATCGTAATTTTAGATTTCAGATTTTAGATTGTGGGATACAGCCGACTAATATTCGTTCTCAGACTCATCCTGGGAACTAGAAGCGGGAGGTTCCGCCTCGCTGGAATCTTCAGAGACATTGTATCCCCCTGAAGACTTCGACTCAGCAGCCTTATAACCACTTTGCTTACCAACTCCATAAATCGGTTCAGACGGCACAATCTCCAACTGCCGATATCTCTGATTTTCCTCTTCTCTGCGTTCTCTGCGTCTCTGCGGTTCATTTTTTTCCACCCCTCGACGCCGCTGCGAAGTTCCCTCCTCACTCGTATCTTCTGTCACCACTTCATACAAAATTGCTCGCTTATTCTTATCCTGACTTTTACGCAAAATTCGCCCCAATCTTTGAATGTATTCCCGCGGCGAACCAGTCCCCGATAAAATAATTGCAATACTCGCCGCCGGAACATCCACCCCCTCATTTAAAACGTGAGAAGCAACCAAAGTATTGTATTCCCCCTCCCGAAACTTGGTTAAAATTTCGTGGCGTTCCTTCACAGGCGTTTGATGAGTAATCCCTGGAATTAATAACTCTTGAGAAATGCGATAAACCGTCGCATTATCCGTCGTAAATATTAACATCCGTTCCGGATAATGTTCCGCCAACAAATCGGCGAGGACGCGCATTTTGCCATCAGTACCCACAGCAATCTCTCGTGCTTCTCGATGCGCTAACATTGCTCGCCTTCCAGCAGGAGATCTAGCACTGACCATGACAAATCTGCGCCACCCATCGAGACTTCCCAATTTAATCTTTTCTGACTTGAGAAAATCATTGCGAATTTCGATGAGTTTGTTGTAGCGATCGCGCTCAATCTGCGATAGCTTAACCTTAATCGGAATAATCTCGTGAGTCGCCAGCGCCTGACCCGCCAATTCTTCAGCCTTCTTGCGATAAACCTCAACGCCGATTAACCTATTAAGGTCAGAATGCTTACCATCAGAGCGTTCTGGAGTGGCGGAGAGTCCGAGACGATAGGGAGCGATCGCATACTCGGCAATCGCGCGATAAAATTCGGTTGGTAGATGGTGACACTCATCAAAAATTAACAGCGCATAGCGATTTCCCAACGTTTCTGCATGAATTGCCGCACTATCATAAGTAGCAACAAGAATAGAAGTTTTATCCCGCGCACCTCCTCCCAATAACCCAATTTCCGCATCAGGAAACGCCGCCAATAAATGAGCATACCACTGATGCATTAAATCCAAAGTTGGCACCACAATTAAACTACTGCGCGGCGTTGCTTGCAGCGCCAATTGTGCCAAATAAGTTTTACCCGCCGCAGTGGGAAGAACTACTACCCCTTTCCTCCCCGCCAACTTCCAAGCAGCTAACGCCTCGCTTTGATGCGGGTAGGGTTCCATTTCCAAACTAGGGACGAGTTTAAGCGGTTCAAATTCCTTTGCTTCATCGATAAAATTAATCTCTTCCGCTTGCATTGCTTCCACCAAAGGACGATAGTAGATAGCGGGAATGCGGAATTTTTCCACCCTGTCATCCCAAGTGGCGAATTCCACCCAGCTTTTGCCTCGTGGCGGTGGGTGGAGAATTAAAGTACCTCGGTCAAAAGTTAATGTAGGAGTACGCGGCATTAGTTTATTAAATCATCTATTGTACCAGCGGCAAAACTGTAATTAATGCCGCAAAGCGGTTGAAATCATCAACATTATTAGTCAGCAATCGGCTAATTCCGTAAACTAGCATCGTTGCCACAATATTCGCGTCGTGTACCTGCCTACCTCCTATAGGAATTTGCTCGATTAGCGTTAACAGCCTTTCCGTCACCTGGGGGTTATCTTCAGCGACGCGAAACTCATTTTGAAAAAATCTTACCCGTGCGATTACAGTTGTAACAGGCTGGGGATTGAAAAATGCTTGCGGACGGGTAAGAGTTCTGATATATTCCCGCAAAATCTGGCGACTAATCCATAAGTCTACCCCAGCCTGATAATAATTTTGAATCGCTTGTAGCGCCGCTGCGTGAAAAGGAGACTCTTGAACATTTGCGTACACCAAGATATTGGTGTCAAGAAATACAGCATCATTAACTCCATTAGTCATACATATCCTCACGTTTCAGGGACAGGTCAGCAGGCCAAGAACCGTAACTATCCACTGGGAAGTTTAAAGGTGGACGTTCTTTCTTTGTCACCAACTCCGGTGGTGCAGGTTGTTCATCAATGACTAATACTACCTGATGTTCGCCGGGGGGAATATCTGGGGGTAATTGCAGGGTAATTTTGCCATCAGCGGTAACAATAACGGTGGTAGCGATCGCTTTCATAACTTCTCTCCTAAATATCTACCCATTTCAAATATAACCTAAGTTGCTAGTTACCTTTTTCTGGTTGCTAATGGCTAATAGTTAATGGCTGGCTAATGGCTAATAGTATATCTCTAAAATATTTTGACGTTCAATTAGCAATTAGCAATTAGCAATTAGCAATTTTAAACCCATGATAGTTATCACTAGCAACTTGCGTATATAGTAAATTCATGCCTACGCCCAGAATTCATTATGCAACCGGATAACGAAATTGCTGTCGAATTCCGCAATGTAACCTATTGCCTAAATCGCCGTCCTCTGGTAATGAATCTAAACTTTACCATCCAAAAGGGCGAAATTTTGGTATTACTGGGACGCAGCGGTAGCGGCAAAACGACTACCATGAAGCTAATTAATCACCTGCTGACCCCAACTACAGGGAAAGTGCTGGTAGAAGGAATTCCTACAGTTGAATGGAACGCGATTCGACTGCGAAGGCACATTGGTTATGTGATTCAAGAAATTGGTTTATTTCCTCATTTCACCGTTGAGCGTAATGTAGGATTAGTGCCTTCTTTAGAGGGGTGGACCCGCGATCGCATCACCACCCGCGTCTTTGAACTATTGCAACTCGTGGGACTCGATCCGGAACAATTTGCCAAACGGTATCCCCACGAACTATCAGGCGGACAGCGCCAGCGGGTGGGGGTGGCGCGAGCGATCGCCGCCGATCCACCTATACTTTTAATGGACGAACCTTTCGGCGCACTTGACCCAATTACCCGGATTGAAATTCAACGAGAATTCCGCCAATTGCCACAAAAATTGGGAAAAACTGTGATATTTGTTACCCACGATATCCAAGAAGCATTTATCCTCGCCTCTAGAATTGGCCTAATGCAAGCAGGACAATTGGTAACATTAGGAACGCCATCGGAGTTTATGCGATCGCCAGAACCAGAAGTCCGCGCCTTTATGCAATGTCTTCAACCTTGGCAATGATACAAAGGAAAATAATAGGCTAATGGCACTTAAAATATTAGCAATTAGCAATTAGCAATTAGCAATTACCAATGACAATTGACTTCCTCCTGCAATATCGCGACGAAATAATACAACTGACCTTAGAACACTTATTTCTAGTCAGCATTTCTACAGGCATTGCCATTTTAGTGGGTATCCCCTTGGGTATTTTAATTACGCGAAAGCCAGAATTTAGCCAACTGGTGTTAGGTTTTGCCAACATCATGCAGACAGTACCGAGTTTGGCATTATTTGGGTTTTTGATTCCCATTAGCGGGATTGGCGAGTGGACGGCAATTATAGCGCTGACTTTGTATGCGTTATTGCCGATTATCCGCAATACTTACACTGGAATTGCCAATGTTGACCCAGCTATCCGGGAAGCAGGACGCGGTATGGGAATGACTTCACAGCAGCTGTTGTGGCAAGTAGAAATCCCTTTAGCCTTCGGTGTCATTTTAGCAGGCATCCGCGTTGCAACCGTCATCGCTATTGGTGTGGCGACTATTTCCGCCGCCATAGGTGCCGGTGGTCTGGGAGAATTTATCTTTAGGGGACTGGCGACGGTCAACGGTCAGTTAATTTTGTTGGGTGCAATTCCAGCTGCAATGATGGCATTAGTGGTAGATTTTACCTTGGGCTTCGTTGAACGGCTGCTAACACCAACTGTGGGAAACAAAACACGATGAAGAAAAGAAGATTTTTGGCGCTGTGTCTGATTTGCTTTAGTTTGATGCTTCCGATCGCCGCCTGCAATAATCGTCCGCAGAACCAAATCGTCATTGGTTCAAAAAACTTTACCGAACAACTGATTTTGGCAGAAATCCTCGCCCAGCATATCGAAGCGAATACAAATCTCAAAGTTGACCGCCGCCTCAACTTAGGCGGTACGTTTGTCTGCCATCAAGCTATTGTTGCTGGCGAAATTGATGCTTATGTCGAGTATACGGGAACGGCTTTTACCGCCATCTTGAAAAAACCGCCTATCTCTAATTCCCAACAAGTTTACCAGGAAGTCAAACAAGCATACGCGCAGCAATTCCAATTAGAGTTAACCGAACCCCTGGGATTTAACAATACCTTTGCCATGCTCATTCGCGGCGAAGATGCGCGGAAAGAAAATATCAAAACTCTCTCCCAAGCGGCAAAGAAAGCTCCTGAATGGAAAGCTGGATTTGGCTACGAATTCATCGAACGGAAAGATGGATTTTCCGGACTCGCAAAAACCTACGGTTTGCGCTTTTCCGAACCCCCCCGCGTCATGGATTTAGGATTAATGTACCGCGCCATAAAAGAAAAGCAAGTAGATTTTGTTGCAGGAAACTCAACCGAAGGATTAATTGAACGTTTGGATTTGGTAATGCTGAAAGATGATAAGCAATACTTTCCGCCCTACGATGCAGTCCCCATCGTGCGTCAACAGACTTTAGAAAAATATCCCCAATTGCGTCAAGCGCTGCAACAACTCGGTGGAACTATTACTGAAAAAGATATGCGAAACTTAAATTACCAAGTTGATGGAGAAGGCAAAGATGTTAAACAGGTAGCGCAACAGTTTCTCAAGTCTAAAGGTTTGGTAAAAAATTAGAGTAAATCTATGAAACATCCTGCAATCAAACCCCTCGCAAAGGGAGGCAGATCCTCCCAGATCTCGTACCCAGGCTCCAGCCTGGGTACGAAAGCAACGAGGCTCCGCCTCGGTTGGCAACTGGTGCAAAATCTGAGTATAAAAACATTTATTTTCGCCCTCTGCATCGCGGGTGGAAGTGTAGTTGCCCAAACACTTTCTTTACCCCAAAACCTAATACCATTCAACTCCCCCGCCGGTGAAAAAATGTTAATTGAAAGCCAATATCGACAAGAATACTAACCTCTCAGTATGCAATTTATCACCCAAAGAAACCAAGCTTTTTGTGGAGTTGCCAGTATGGTGATGGTGCTAAATGCTTTATCCGTTCCCGCACCCGAATCACCGGAATTTGCGCCCGCTCGCTTCTTGACGCAAGAGAACTTTTTTGATAGCGAAAGAACAAGACAAGTCATTACACCTGAAACAGAAAGAGGCGGTCATATTTCGCCTATTGCTGCATATAATGAAGAAAGCGATCGCTTGCTCATCCTAGACGTTTCCCGCTACAAATATCCCCCAGTCTGGGTCAAAACAGAAGAACTCTGGCAAGCAATGGCAACGGTTGATTCAGTTTCGGGTAAAACGCGAGGATTTGTGTTAGTAAGTAGAGAATAGCGTATGGCAATTACCCATTACCTATTACCCAGTACCCATTGCCTATGAGAATCTTGATAGTAGAAGACGATGACCGAATTGCCAAACCATTAGCGGAAGATTTAAAGTATCAGCATCACGTCGTAGATATAGCAGAAGATGGCATCAAGGGATGGGAGTATGCCGAGGCCGCGAGCTATGATATCATTTTGTTAGATTTGATGTTGCCTAAATTAGATGGAATTACCCTGTGCAAGCGTTTGCGCGCCAAAAAAATCAACGCTTTAATATTAATGCTGACAGCGCGAGATACAACGGGTGATAAAGTAATTGGACTTGATGCAGGGGCAGATGATTATTTAGTCAAGCCGTTTGAATTAGAAGAATTATCAGCCAGAATTAGAGCTTTATCTCGCAGAGTTCCAGAAATAAAACCTCCGATTTTAAGCTATGGGGATTTAGAACTCGACCCCAGCACGCACCAGGTGACTTATGGGGGAAAAAACTTGTCATTAACTCCCAAAGAGTATATGATAGTAGAATGCTTCTTAAGAAAGCCAAATCAAGTTATAGCTCGAGCGGAAATTCTCAATAAACTGTGGGAGATTGATAAATTATCTGGGGAAGAAACAGTCAAAACGCACTTGACAAACTTACGGAAAAAGTTAAGAGCAGCCGGAAGTCCCGAAGACTTTATCAAAACAGTATACGGGGTTGGTTACTGTCTGTCGCTCAATTGAGGGAAAATTACGCCAAATTACAGAAAATAGTGTTTCAGAAAACTCAGTATTATTTGCTGTTATCTTACCTCGTAGTATTTGCATCGATTCTCGGAACATTTGCCATTGCAGTGCGGGTGAGCTTCGAGCGCAGTTTAAGCAGACAAATGAATGAAAAATTAATGGCTTTAGCAGAAGGTGCGGCGGTTAATGCCGAGATTAATTTTGGTCATTTAAAAATCAAAAACAAGGTAGAATCAAAAGATTTAATCGTGCGCCATCAAGCCTTGCAGTGGTTTGATGCTAAACGTCGCTTAATCGCGCAACAAGGAGAAACGGTTTTAACTTCGCCGATTTTAACCCATCAAACCGTACAAATGGAAACCGCTGGTAAAGTTCGCATCCAAGGAGTAACTGTACCGCTAATTAGCAGCGATGAAAAAAAATTGGTCGGGTATGTGAGAGCGAGTCAATCTTTAGAAGAATTAGATGCAACGCAAGAGAAATTAGACTGGGGGTTAGGCGGTGGAATTATTGTGGCATTGGTGTTGAGTGGAGTGGGTGGAATTTGGCTGACGAGACAAGCAATGAAGCCAATTGAAGAGAGTTTTCAAAGACTAAAACAGTTTACCGCCGATGCTTCCCACGAACTGCGATCGCCTCTAATGGCTATTAAAAGCAATGCCGCGGTAGCGCTGAAATATCCTGAAGGAATGCGACAGGGGGATCGAGAGAAATTTAGCGCGATCGCATCCGCCACCAATCAAATGTCTCGCCTCACCGAAGACCTACTATTTTTAGCACGCACCGACACAGTTCCCAATCGCAATTGGGAGCGGGTTAAATTAACCGAAATTTTGGAAAACTTGGTGCAATTGCATAAAGCGCAAGCAGAAGCCAAACAAATCGATTTAAAAATTAGTTTCAGTGAAAATTTGTACTTGCAAGGCGATGCAGTTCAACTCGTGCGATTGTTTAGCAATTTAATTGAAAACGCACTTCACTATACGGAATCGGGGGGTGTAGTTGAAATCAAAGCCAAGCGCGTTGGTTCGCAACTTTCTGTCAAAATTGAAGATACGGGTGTGGGAATTGCACCAGAACATCTCGAACGGGTATTTGAGCGGTTTTGGCGTGCGGAAAAATCTCGGTCTTACTGGAATGGGGGATCGGGATTGGGGTTAGCTATTGCTTGTGCGATCGCCCAAAATCACGGCGGTACAATTACCGTCACCAGCGAATTAGGAATTGGCAGTTGTTTCAAAGTCCGCCTCCCAGCAAAGTAGATTCGGTTTCTATTACCAATTACCCATTACCGACGGGGCCAGAAACCCGGTTTCTTCGTCTATCTCTTATTTCCAAACCAACGATTTTTCAGAGAAACCGGGTTTCTTTGCGTAAGTCCTGACCCATTACCAATTACCCATTACCCATTACCAATTACCAATTACTCATTCATATTTCTAAGCGTCGCCACCGCTGAAGGAGAAATCCGACTCAGATAGCGGAATATCCAATACTTAAACACCGTATCTAAAAACACCGGAACCGTTGCAATAAATAGAGATATCGCACTTTTATTTGCCGCAATTCCCAAATGATTCGCCAATCCTTCCAACACAACTTCCCAGCCATGCGGTGAGTGGAATCCCACAAAGACATCGGTAAACAAAATTATAATAAAAGCCTTGGCGCTATCGCTCAAACCATACACAATGTCATCAATAAAAGACTTCAAAGCGATGATGCCTTTTTGGTTCGTCACGATGACAGTAGCAAAAGCACCAATCCCCAGCAAATCTGCAAAAATATTGCCGATTGCGTCGCGACTTTTATGCTGGAATTCTTCAGCAATTTCTTTCGCCTTTTCCCTCACTCGCTCTTCCATTACTTCCGGAGCAATTTGAGGACTCCCCTTAATTAAACTATCAAACTTAAGTTCTTCTTCAAAACTTTGCAACTCCCGCAGCGCTTCTTCCTTCATTTCGCTATTGATAAAAATGGGAACTTCACTTTCACCTCGGAAGCGTTCCACCAGCGGACTAACTAAAAATTGTTTGGAAACCTGCTGCGTTAAGACAGGAACAATAATTAAAATGATGACAAACCTCATAGCCGTTTTGGTTTTCCGGCTTGAGTTACGAAACTTTTTAACAACTTCTTCCTCAGACTTCGGGTTTAGTTCGGTTTTAATTCTACTAATCGTTCTCCCGATCGACCTTGGAAATACTCCTGTTTTATCAGAGATGCCATCAACTTTATTGTTTTCTGGATATGACTCATCTTCTGCTAATTTTTGTTCTACGAGTTGCACGGCATTAGAAAATGGCACTAACGCCTTAGAAATACTCTTGTCAAACTCGTACTTAGCTAGCACCTCATCGATGAAAGCTAGCTTTTCTAAAATAACCGGATTGGCGGTGCTAATCACTAAACGACTCGCCTTATATTCGGCAAGCCTTAGCTTGGCATTATTTAAATTTTTGGCAAGCTGATCTTGCCAATAATCGATCACATTTTCACCGTAATCAACTGAATCGGCAGATATCTTATTGCCACCAAAGTGTTCCTCTTCGATCGACTTAATTCTCAATACTGCCTTGTATGCTTGCTCGATCGCTCGCTCTGGTGTTTGCAAAAACCATTGGTAACTAGCGGACAAAGAGCCATTGATTTTATTTTGTGCATCATCGGTGCTTCTATTAGAAAAATAAGCTTTCATGACCAATTTTCAAATCAACCGTAATTTGTTTTTAGGATTTGGCAGGTTATGCCTTGCGTAACGGCGACAAGGCATAACCTTGCCTTTATGTTCAGTGCAATGCAGCCAAAGGATTTGGCACGGGGAATGGCCCTTTTTCCAGGGGGGTAAATTTCGCTACATCGGCATTGTAAGCTAAAATTTCTCCCGTTTCAATCTCGTAAATCCAGGCATGAAGATTGAGTTCGCCACTATGCATTTTAGAACGAATGACTGGATAAGTCTCCAGATTTTCGATCTGAGTCAAAATATTTTGCTCGATCGCGATCTTCAAAAGTTTTTCCGGAGGGTAATCTTTGTAGTTGTCCTTCACCAAGCGGCGGGTAGCCTCTGCATAACACTTCAACCAATCATAAACCAAAGGCATCTCTTCCGAAAGTTTGTTCAGTTGCAACAATCCTTTCATCGCACCGCAGTGGGTATGACCGCAGATAATAATCTCCTTGATACCCAAAGCGTACACGGCATATTCAATCCCAGCGCCTTCACCGCTATTGAGTCCGCCGTAGGGAGGGATGATATTGCCAACATTGCGAATGATGAACAGTTCACCTGGCTGAGTTTGTGTGAGCAAATTCGGGTCAATTCGCGAGTCAGAACAAGTGATGAAGAGTACATCAGGCGCCTGACCGTGAGTTAGTTGCTCAAACAACTCTCGGTGGGTGTTGAAATAGTTGTCATGGAACTCATTCAAACCTTGAATTAAGCGTTTCATTGGCATGGGCGATCGCTCCTCCTTAGCATTAAGGTTGAGTTGGCAAGTTCATACCTACTCCTCAAGTATTCCCAATCCGGAACGATGAATAACACCTTTGC
The DNA here is from genome assembly GCF_041929235.1 of Microseira sp. BLCC-F43. Classification (NCBI taxonomy): domain Bacteria; kingdom Bacillati; phylum Cyanobacteriota; class Cyanophyceae; order Aerosakkonematales; family Aerosakkonemataceae; genus Microseira; species Microseira sp. BLCC-F43. The sequence continues at coordinate 24,832 of NZ_JBHFNP010000233.1, read as the reverse complement.
TGCAAAATCTGGAATTTAGAAACCCGGTTTCTCTGAAAAATCGTGGGTTTTGCCGTGAAAAATCGATGAATAAACCGGCTTTCTGACCCGGAAAAATCGTGGGTTTTGCCGTGAAAAATCGACGAGGGAACCGGCTTTCTGAAGTCCTGATATAGTTGCATAACCCAAGATTTTTACCAGAAACAATTGAGGCTGTAGGGGCGGGTTTTATCAACAATACTGTGGAACCATGAAATATCTCGTTAAACCCTCCCTACTAATCCACCTAATGTTCGATCCACTTGGCATCGGAAACCAGACACACACCCCCATATTTTTTGAGAAGGGGTCTGATCGCTTCTACTAATTCATGCTCTTGCTCTTCCGTACAAACACTGAGGACGTACCCGTTGGTGAGTGCTTCGGTTTCAAGATCGTCTAACACTTCGCCTCGGTCACCTTTCCCTGTCACATCTTTGACAATCGTGTAACCAGAAACACCGATCTTTTCTAGAATATCCAGAACTTTTCCCAGTTCTAAAGTATTCGTGATGATTTCAATTTTTTTCACCCGTTCCATGTTGTTAAAACCCGATGGTTTTGATGATGTTGAGATAGAGAGGAATTCCCACGATGATGTTAAAGGGGAAGGTAATTCCTAGTGCAGTGGAAACGTACAAACTGGGATTCGCTTCGGGGACGGTCATTCTCATCGCTGCTGGAACGGCAATATAAGAAGCACTCGCGCACAAAACCGCAAATAACAGCGCATTTCCGATTGACATGCCGATGAGTTTAGCAATTACAATGCCGAGAATTGCATTCGCTACCGGGATAAATACTGCAAAGCTGATTAAGAAAGAACCTGTTTTGCCAACATCTTTCAGTCTTCTAGCAGCAACCATTCCCATGTCTAGCAGGAAGAAAGACAAGAATCCGTAAAACATTTCTTGGGTAAAGAAGTGCAATTTTTCCCAGCCTTTCGCTCCAGTCATAATGCCGATAATGACACTACCAATTAAGAGAAAAACTGACCCATTTAGGAAAGCTTCTCGCAAAACTTCGCCCCAATAAAATTCTTTTTCTTCCTGACTTTTAGCAAACATCCTCACCAGGATAATTCCCACAATAATCGCTGGAGATTCCATCAGTGCCAGCGCGGCGACCATGTGACCGCTGAAGGTAATGTTAAGTTGCTCTAGAAAAGAACTGGCGGTAATAAAGGTGACGGCGCTGATAGAGCCGTAAGTAGCTGCGATCGCTGCCGCATTGTAAGTATCCAATTTTAGCTTTAAAATGAAAAAAGTGTAAATTGGAACTACAGTAGCCATGAAGATAGCTGCCAACAAAGTTAGCGCAATTTCCGGATTAATCCCGCTTTCTTCAATTTCATATCCTCCCTTAAAACCGATGGCAAGGAGAAGATAAAGCGAGAATAGTTTAGGCAAAGGTTGCGGAATTTCCAAATCCGATTTCAGCAGAATTGCCAATATCCCCAGAAAGAAGAAAAGTACTGGCGGATTCAGTATATTGGACAAAATCAGGCTGGTATTCATACTCTCGGTTCCTCCTGACGTTGGTAGATCGGGAATTTGGGCATAGGTTGTTTGCTCGCAAATGCTTTAAAGATCGATAAGCACTATTAACTTTAGGTGACAAAAGTAAAGAAATCGGAAAGATTGACGGGTGTGGGGGCGATCGCTTAAAAAAATCAATGGCTCTGCAAATCAAGAAACCCGGTTTTTTAGAAAAACCGGGTTTCAAAGGCGGTTGGGGTTGTGGCGGCGTATCCGCCTGTCTTAAGAAGCTGGGGCGATTTTCTCTAAAGCAGCAGCAGCACTAGCGCGAACTTGGCTATCTCTGTCTTGCAAAGCTTCCCTCAAAGCAGGAACGGCATCTTTCGCATCTGCACCGATGTTCCCCAAGGCAGCAGCGGCACGCCGACGAACATCCCTATCCGGGTTTCTCAACGCTTCAATCAGTATAGGAACAACGGCTTTCTCTTGTGCGCCCATACTTACTAAGGCAGTGGCAGCACTGATGCGAACTTTGCTTTCATTGTCCTGCAACAGTTCTCTGAGAGACGGAATCGCCACCTTTGCTGGCGCACCTATCTTCGCTAGGGCAACAGCAGCATTGCGACGAACATTGCGGTCTGGATCTTTCAATGCTTCTATCAAAATAGGGAGAACGCTTTGCGTTTCCACACGCATAAATGCCAGGGAAATCGCAGCATAGGCGCGAATGCTGCTGTTTTCATCCTGCAATTGCTGCTTGAGGACGGGAATGGCTGCTTGCGCCTTGGAACCAAAAAACCCCAGTGCCAGGGCAGCAGCCAAGCAAACATCTTTATATTCGTCATGTAACGCCTCTATCAAGACAGGAGGAGCGGTTTCTTCGTTTGCATTGATAACTGCTACAGCAAGAGCGGCATAAGCGCGAACTGTGACCCTCTCATCCTTCTGTTTCAACACATTTATCAAGTCGGGAATGGCAGCTTTCGCTTCCGGCCCTATACTTGCTAAAGCACCGATAACATTTAAGCGAAACAAGCCATCGGAGTCTTGCAAGTATTCAATTAAGGTGGGAACAGCAGCTTTTGCTTCAGCGCCAATTTCAGCCAGGGTAATAATGGCAAGCTGGATAGAGCCAAAATCGATCGCTTGCGACTGAGCTTGCAACTGCGCGATAATTTTCAACTGCGCGATCGCTTCAGGAACAATAGTTGAAGGTTCCGCATTCAGGTTAAACACCATGCGCCAAAACAAGTTTTGAGCCAGATCTTCCAACTCCGAGTCAAGTTTCAACGGTTCAATTAACACAGGAACAATCGCTGACGCTTCGGCACCAACACCTACCAAGGTAGAAGCAGCCATGAGGCGAACAAAGCTTTCTTTGTGCTTCAACATCTCCATCAAGGCGGGAATCGCAGCTTTTGCTACCGTTCCCATTCTCCTCAAGGTAAAAGCGGCAATCTGGCGAACTTTGCTGTCCTCGCTCTTTAATGCTTCAATCAGTCCAGGAACGGCTGTTTCCCCTGCGGCACCCATATTTGCTAAGGCTTCACCAGCGCGGCTGCGAACAAATTCATTGTTCTCTTTCAAAGCTTCAAGCAGGGCGGGAATAGCGGCTTGCGCCGCCGCACCCATTTTTCCCAGCGCTTCTGCTGCTGAAACACGGACTGAGAATTCTTCGTCTTTTAACGCCTCAATTAAAGCTGGAACGGCAGCTTGGGCTTCAATCCCGATCTTTCCTAAAGCATCAGCAACATCGGCGCGAATGAAGCTTTCTTTGTGCTTCAGGGCCTCAATCAGGGCGGGGACGGCAGCTTTTGCTTCTGCACCCATGTTTGTTAAGGCATTGATCGCACCGGCACGAATATCGTAATTATTGTTCTGCAATGCCTCGACTAAAATCGGAACGAAAGCTTCTGCTGTGACACCCAGTTTCACGAGGGCAAAAGTAGCTTTGGCGCGAAGCTCGATATTCTCTTCCTTCAAAGCCTCCATCAAAACGGGAATGGCGGCTTTGGCTTCTGCACCAATGCTTCCTAAAGTATCAGCAGCATCGCCGCGAATATTGGCGCTGTTTTTGTGGTTGAAAATCTCAACGATTGCGGGAACGGCAGCTTTCGCTTCCTCACCCATCATTCTGAGGGCTTGAAGGGCACCGCGTCGGCCCCCACTCTCGTCCCGCAAAGCCTGAATTAGGGCGGGAATGGCGGCTTTCACGGCGGGGCGGGTTTCTGGTGGCACAGCGATTTCCCCCAAGGCATCAGCAGCACGGATGCGAACTAGCTCATCCTTGTCCTGCAATGCCGGAATTAATGCAGCAACGACGGTTTGAGCTTCTTCTATATCGAGATTCTTTAGCTCTGCGATTACGTAAACGGCACTGCGGCGAACGATCGCATCCTCGTCTTTTAACGCCTGAAGCAGGGTGGAAAAGGCGGCTAGAGGAATCCGATCTTTGGGTAGCCCGAAGAACCCTAACAATATTCCATAGTCGTGGATCGCAGAAGCGACACCTGTGCGGACTCGTCTATCCTCATGCTGCAACGCCCCAATTAAAGGGGGAAGGGCTGATATGCTTTGTACTAAACCTGCTAAAGCTGCGATCGCATTCTCTCGGTTCTGTGGATTATCATCTTTTAATTTCTCAATTTGGCGGGCAATCTCCGCTTCATCCACTACCTGATTTGTGACATTACTGCTTGTAAATAAAGGTTCGGAGGCACGCCAACAACGCTTTTGTTTCTCGCCATTAGTATAAGCTTGCCCCCAACTGTTGCCCGTCAAAATCAGAGGTGATAAAAGGTTGGCAAAAACCACTGCTTGCAGCGCAGCCAGCGAGGCGAGGCGAATCCCTGCCCAGAACCTTTTTCTGATGTAGGTGACCACAGGTCTATATCTGAGGACGGTTCACTCCTATCCTAGACATTTGGACAAGTTACATTAACATAACTTCATCTGAGTTAAATCAGTCGCAGTCCAATTGCAATTCAATCGAGGTCAAATGCATCGCTTCCTCAGATTTTTGATTGTTTCCCTCTTTTTCTCCGTCTCCCTGCCTTGGTGTCAGGAAACACAAGCCGCTTTTATCCAGCCCCAGCGCAGTAAAAAAGGCATGGTGGTATCCGCCCATCCTCTAGCCAGCGAGGCGGGACTTTCCATGCTAAAAAAGGGCGGTAATGCCGTAGATGCAGCCGTTGCCACCGCTTTTGCGATTTCCGTCGTCGAACCTTTTTCCGCAGGCATCGGCGGCGGAGGGTTTTTGCTGTTGCATTTGGCACAAACCGGGGAAATGAAAGCGCTTGACTTTCGCGAACGCGCCCCCTTGCGGGCAACGCGGGATATGTATCTGGACTCACAAGGCAAGGTGCGTCCGAATGCAAGTGTAAATGGCTACTTGGCGGTCGCGGTTCCCGGTACCGTCGCCGGACTTGCCCAAGTGCATCGTCGCTATGGCAAGTTGCCTTGGCGAGAGGTAGTTGCACCCGCTATTCGCCTCGCCGATGAGGGATTTATTGTCAGTCTTGCGCGTACTTGGCGGTTCAGTCAAATATCGGAAACCCGCAGAAATATTATTTTGAATAATCCGGCGGCGCGGCAAATTTTCGCGCCCAACGGAGTATTATTTGGGGAAAGCGATCGCTTAATCCAGCGAGATTTGGCGATGACGTTACGCGCTATCGCCCAAAACCCCCAATCTTTTTACACTGGCAATATCGCCCGCACAATTGCCGAAGATATGGCAAGAAACGGCGGTTTAATTACCCTCGAAGACCTTAAATCTTACCAACCAACTTGGCGCGAACCTTTATGCGGCACTTTCCGCGTTTATCAGATTTGTTCCATGCCGCCGCCTTCTTCTGGAGGCGTTTTGCTATTAGAAATGCTGAATATTATCGGCGATACCGATATTAAATCTCAGGGATGGAATCACCCGGACACGCTGCATTTATTAGCAGAAACCATGAAAATTGCCTATGCAGATCGTTCCGTACATTTAGGCGATCCGGATTTTGTTGACGTGCCAGTTACAGCGCTTACCAGTCGCGCCTATGCCGCAAAAAGACGTGAGGAAATTTCAATGGAACGGGCGCGCCCTGCTAGCGAAATTAAACCAATAAGTAGGGAGATATTGCAGCGTTTTGTGCAAACCTCTCCCCCAACCCCTCTCCTGCAAGGAGAGGGGAGCATTTCTCCCCCCTTCCCTCCCAGGGAAGGGGGAAATATTTCTCCCCCCTTCCCTCCCAGGGAAGGGGGAAGTATTTCTCCCCCCTTGCCTCCCAGGGAAGGGGGAAGTATTTCTCCCCCCTTGCCTCCCAGGGAAGGGGGGTTGGGGGGGTTAGGTTTGCTCAGCAGAGAATCACCCGATACGAGTCATTTAACCGTAGTGGATGAACAAAGAAATACAGTTAGCCTTACTTTTACAATTAATTATGGTTTTGGTGCCGGTGTTGTAGTACCCGGAACGGGGATTTTATTAAACAATGAAATGGATGATTTTGCCATTGCTCCCGGTGTCCCCAATTTATTTGGTTTAATCGGAGGGGATGCAAATGCGATCGCACCCCGCAAAATCCCCTTATCCAGCATGTCTCCCACTATCGTCACCGAAAATAATCGCCTGCGTTTGGCGACGGGTTCCCCTGGCGGCAGTACAATTATTACCACCGTTTTGCAAATTATCCTCAACGTCTTGGTTTACGATATGGACGCAGGTGCCGCCGTTTCTGCTTCCCGCATTCATCATCAATGGTCGCCCGATAAATTGCGAGTAGAACCCTTTGGTTTAGATGCCCTTACTTTAGAAGAATTGCGCCGCCGAGGACATACAATTGAGCAACAAAATCCTTGGGGAAATGCGAATGCCATCTCCCAAACTTCTGACGGATGGTTAGAAGGTGCTGCCGATCCTCGCGGCGAAGGTGCTGCTAAAGGTTTTTAACCCACATTCCGCACCCTGGGGTGTCACACAGGATAATTACTCAGAAAACTCTCAGGACCCACGCAAGCGCCTTGCCAGAAACCCGGTTTCTTCATCGATCTCTGATTGCCAAACCAACGATTTTTCATAGAAACCCGGTTTCTTTGCCTCAGTATAATTACTCAGAAACCTCTAGGTTTCAAGTTATAAATTATGCTTGTTTTTCTTCCGTTTATCTCCTGGATAAAAGTATAATTTATAGATCGATAGATTGAGAAAAATAAGTAAAAACCGATTGGATTTGAGGGGGCGGAATGTGGGTTTTAACGGACAAAATTTATCCTAAAGCTCAGGGTTAAACCTTTATGTTTAGTTAGATTTACATAGTTAAAATTATGTAAAAGATTGCCAAAATGGTAAGACAAATAAATCTAAATTATTTAAAATAAAAAATAAAATTGACAATTTAGTTAAAGCAAAGGGAAGGTAATATATTATGGCTATTTTAACAGGCGATCGCTTCAATAACTACCTGATTGGTACTGACGAAAATGACCTGATATCAGGCTATGCAGGCAATGACACCCTCAATGGCGGGTCGGGGGATGACACCCTCAATGGTGGGACTGGCGATGATAGCCTCGATGGGGGGTTTGGCAGCGACTACCTTGATGGGGGGGCTGGCGATGACTACCTCGATGGCGGCGGAGATAGCTACCCACCGAAAACCGACAAAGATACCCTAATCGGCGGGTCTGGTAACGACACTCTCAAAGCCGCGAAGAGCAACGATAACCTCCTGGAAGGCGGGACGGGCAATGACGTCCTCTATGGCGGGGGCTTGTACCGCAACGACACCCTCAGAGGCGGCGCTGGCGATGACTTGATCGATAGCGGTGGCAGGCGGGAAGGGTTTGGCTATGGCAGCAACATCCTCGATGGCGGAGCCGGTAATGATACCCTCCTGGGAGATTATGCTGACACCCTATATGGGGGAAGCGGCAATGACTACCTTTCTGCCTTCGCCTTTGGCTGGGTTGGCTATGGTGGAACGGGGGATGACACCCTGATCAGTTCGCTTGCTAGCCCTGACAGGCTCTACGGCGAGGCTGGCAACGATAGCATCTATGGCGGGGCTGGCGATGATACCCTCGACGGCGGGTCTGGTAATGACACCCTCGATGGCGGGGATTACTTTGTCTACGGTCGGTATGGACTTTATACCGGGGGAGGTAATGACAGACTCATCGGTGGAGAAGGCGATGACCTGATCCGTGGTGGGCGAAGCTTTGCCCTCGACTTTCACCTCAGGGATGCACAAGATAATGACACCCTCGAAGGCGGGTCTGGCAATGATACCCTCTATGGTGAAGAAGACGATGACCTCCTGACTGGCGGAAACGGAAATGACCTCCTCTACGGTGGGGGAGACAATGACGTTGTGCAAATTTACCAAAGTTGGACTCAAGTTCTAGACCGCAATGACACTATTGAGGGTGGGTTTGGCAATGATACCCTCGTAGGTGGAGCTGGTAATGACCTGCTCACCGGAAATCAAGGTGCTGATAGTTTCCTCTACAAAACCAGCAAAACTTTCGACACACAAGAGATTGGCATCGATACCATCACTGACTTTAAAGCAGGTACAGACAAAATTGTTCTGAGCAAAACAACCTTTAGTGCGCTTACCAGTGCCGTAGGTGGTTCGATCAACGCTAATGAGTTTGCAGTTGTGGCTGATGACATTGCTGCTGCTGTCAGCAATGCTTTCATCACCTACAGCACTGGCAGTGGCAAGTTATTCTACAACCAAAATGGCGCTGCTGAGGATTTGGGAAACGGCGCTCAGTTTGCCTTCCTGCAAGGCATCCCGCGATTAAGTGCTACAGATATCGCGCTGATTGCCTAGTGGGCTACCAAGCCCCTTTTGGCGGGTTCTTGAACCCGCCCCGTCCCCCTAATTGTTAACCGGCTTTTTCTGTATCAGGTACAAATAGTAAGTCTCGTCAGGAACAATACTCTGACTAGATTTGAACAGAAAAGAAATATTCAGTTCGTTTCTTTTAACCTTCAGCTTGTAATTTAAAATGAGTAAAGCCTTATTGTTCTGCTTTATCAGGCGTTCGACCCGATCAAGAACTTCTCTTTGCTTGGGCAATTTTCGGTTTCTCCATACAATAAAACTGCCAAGCTTATCGCTTTCAAGATAATAAATTTGACGATTTAAAAACCCGGCAACTGGCGCGGCTGCATAATCCCGACTTCCCACTAATACATAATCTTTTAACCCTTGTTGATCGATATAATTTGCCACTTCTTTACTCCCAGAAAATGTATAATTAAAATCCAGATAAACCGCCAACAATCCAGCAATAACATGAGCGAATAAAATTCCACTTAAATAAACATTTTTATAACGATCTACTAAATTTAACCTTGTCAGTATTTTTTGACTCGATTTTAATTTTTCGATTAACAAGTCTGATTTGATATAAAAGCTTGAAATCCAAACACAAGCTAAAAATAGGAAAAATAAGTTTCCGTGATGTCTTAAAGAACCTATAAACTTTGTATAACTAAAAACCAGAAATCCACAAGTTCCGCATAAATACAGAAACAGGACAATCGGCTTCCGAATAAACAGCGCCGCCGAATATAACAGTATAATTATGGTAATTGAAATTGCACATATTCTGGCAATTGAATCGCCATTGATCAAAATATTAGTATTCCAAAATTGATACTGAAAAAAGTTTGGTATGGGAATATAGCTTCGCCAAATTGTTAATATGGTTGCGAATAAGCGGTTATTCAATAATGGAAATGCCGCCCAATCTTCAAGTCTGATAACATCACTTTTAAAATCTGCATCATCGAGTGGTATAATTTGAAAAATCCCCATTAAAATCCCCAAACATACTATGGCTAAGCTAACGAGCGTCTGCCATTTTTTAGTTTTAAATAATGTTCTTATATCCTGAGCTAAAAACCCATCTAAAACTAATGTCATTGCCAAAAATAGAGCAAATATCAACCCATAAGCGTGGGTATTAGCTAGTAAAGCCAAAATAACAGACAGGGGAAAATAATTTCGATTCCGCGTTGGATATAACGCACAGAAGATAAAAATTAGTAAAATTCCCAAGCTATAACTTCTACTGATGATGCTGTACTCGTAAAAAGGAAAATATCCAAATGTAAACAATATTTTCTGGAAACGAGTAAAGGGAGAGAATTCGATAAAAACATAAATAACGCTGGTAGCTAGTAGCAAATGAAATATTTGCATGGCTAGGGGATTATGCGTGAACCTGGTAATTAAATACAAACAGCTATGCCATAAAGCTGGATGTGCCTCATATCTCAAGTTATTGAATAAATCGATAATCGATGAACTATCTTTAGCGATTAGCCAAGATTGGAGTTCATCGCGCCACATTTCATGATGGAGAATGCCAATAAGTCCTAAACTAAAAAACAATAAAATTAGCCAGTTTTTTAAGGCATTATTACTTTTAAAAATCGAATTAAAATAATTTTCTGTTTGGATAGTTGCCATGACGGCGCTTATTTCGGGTTGTCAAGGTTGCTGATATATTATATACCGTTGAGACAAAATATGACCTCAGTATTTGCCATATTATTTATCGGCGATTTTTCCGGATCTGGGCAAGATGGGGAAGAATTATGATTGATCTCCCTCATCTCCCCTATCTCTTACGCCGAACCAGCTTACTTCCTCATCTCCCTCATCTCTCTGGTGGAAGTGAGTTTTGAGACTGCCTCTAATAAAGAAGTTCCGTCCTTCTTTCCCACTTCGGTCTGCCTCACCTGATACCGTTCCCAGAAAAAGCCTGCTACATTTGCTACCTGTGACAGGCAGAGTAATGCCGCTAACAGCAGTCTTGGTTGAGGCGAAGAATGGGAAAATGGATATTTCAGTAAGTTGAAATAAAAGGAAATAGGTTCGACTTTAATCTGTTCTGAGTTGCGTCGGAAACGCAATTGATGAAAGTGGAAAGCGCCGCGACCGTAGTTGAAATGTTGTCGCCAGTATGTTTTCAATGATAGTTTGTGGGCGTGGTAAATTTGCGCTTCTTTGGCATAGAGCATCGGGTAACCATAGTAGAGTAAGCGATCGCATAACTCCCGGTCTTCCCCCGCCGCCAAAGGAAAGCTGGTATCAAAGCTGCCGATCTGGCGAAAATATTTGGCAGGTAAGGCAAAGTTATTAGAAGCAAAAAAACGCGATCGCAGAGGGTCGGCATTAAAGTATTGGTAAAGATAATCGATTAAGATCTGACTTGCGGTTGAATACAAATTATCGGGAAGTGCGTTCAGTGTCAGACCGCCGATGGCGCAATCGGGCGTCGTGGTAAAGTAAGTTTCTAAAGCTTGCAACCAGTTAGAAGCAGGGGTGCAGTCGTCGTCGGTAAATGCTAAATACTTACCCCTCGCTGTCGCCGCACCCGCATTTCGCGCCGATGCTGGACCTGCATTGCTTTGTCTGAGCAGCGTTAGGTTAAGTTTATCTTGAAAGCGAGCAACTACATCTTTCAAAGGCGTTTTGCTGCCGTCGTCCACTACAATAACCTCAAAGCGATGCCAGGGATAATCCAAGCGAGTCAGCGACTCCAGACAAGTAGTAAGGCGCTCTGGACGATTGTATGTGGGAATAATAATGGAAAAGAAAAGTTGTTCTTGTTGCACGAGCCTTACCTCATTTATTTCAGATTTCAGAAATCAGGACAGTCTTGACCCAAAATAGTCTTACTTTATCAGTATCAGCAAAACGTCAACAACCAATCCAGATAAATTTTTGGGATAGGTTTGATGTTTTAGCGCCTTGTCACAAATTTTCAGACGTTCGGCATCCCTATCAACTGAAGTCTTGTCATCAGCAACTTTTTGGCGGAATGATTTATATTTTTTCGGCATAGGACAAATTTTTCCAGCAGTTCTAATCAATTAGACGCCCCCGAAACCCCTTTCATTCCATTGTGTATTCTAGCGTTTGAGCTAGCGTAATTTGTAGATATTGCTTAGCAAATCACCCCAAAGATAGAGATGTTTTTTCTCTGATAAAATTTGCCCAACAGCAGGATTGCCAGCAGAATCATGAGCGCCATCGCTTATAATTCTTCAAGCGATTGCGCCAATCGATAAAAATTGTATTAATGATTACAATTTAGTAAAAAAGCTGTTTTTGTGCCATAAAAACTTACCTTTGTTTTCAGTCGCTAATTTTGTATTTTTTTTGAGGGACTACTGAATCTCAGCCTGGGTTCTGATATCACGACCAGACCGCCAATTACCAAGTCGGTAAGCGATGGCAGACCGCCAATAATTGAGTTTAACAAATAGCCACTTCAACAAGGCTACTGAGGGTCGTATCCGGTACGAATTAGGCACAAGTGTATAGGATGAATTGTAGCCGCTTTGATTGCGAATTTCTTGGGGAAGTTCAGCGTCAGCGGTTTCGTTAAACGCCCTTTCTAGTTCTAACGCTAAACTAGGAAAACCCAGTTTTTCTGCCATTTTCACAATCAGATGACCGCTATGGTTAATGTATCTTTGATACTTGACATCTCCACAATAAATGATGCCTAGATCCAGATATTCCTCTAGTTCATTTGCCAAGCGTATTAACAGAACATCGCGGTCAATAGCATCAAGGGAATTTAGGCGATCGCATATATCAGGAATCGTCTGTTCGTTCCACTGCATAGAGGTGTATCTGGCAACATATCCCTCAATTTCCTCACCAACGACATCTCTTACTTGCTGGCGTTTGCTCTGGGAAATTCCCTTTCTTCCGTCTCCAAAGTCACCATTGACATAAGCAGCATGTAAAAGACTCGCCGCCACTACATTTGCAGGCAGATGAAGCGATACCAGGATGCTTGCCGTACCTACCAAATGAGCAATAAATGTTTTGCCAGAAGCTCGAAAGCTGCCTGTAAATAGGCGCATAGTTAACTGATAAGTCTTAAAGATACAGCTTAGATCGGGATGGGAGTAACCCTCGCGCCGTAGCTGGTTAAAAAGTTGGATGTTCGTTTGGGCATAATAGTGCATAATTCTGCTCTCAATTTGATGGAATGAAGCCAGGATTTAGGCTAATTTCGCATAATTTTCCACATCCGTGGCTGATAAAATAAAGACTGATTGAGCGAGCGTTCTGCTTTTACAGTAAATCTAAAAGATTCAACCGCATCAAAAGAGTAAGCTCCCTCTCTCATAATAACCTTAGCGTTGTAACGCCCCGGTTTTAAGCAACAGTAAGGCATGTATAATTGTATTTCTACTTTTTCCCCATTCATTACTTCTAAACACTCATTGTCGCTGGCGGAAGTGAGATACAAAACCCGCTCGCTTTCTCCAGACAAATCGGTAATCGTTAAACATAAATTAGCATTATTAATCTTCTGATGAGCTTTGCATCCTACACAGAAGTAAGCTGGTTCGCCACTTGTCAGCGCTTCGGTTATATTTCCTTGATTATCTTTCAAGCTAATAGAAACAATATCTAAACCTAAACTTTCACTCTTAGCTTTTTCTGGATAGTACGCATATCCTACAGATTTTTCTATCCCGCTTAAACATAAATCCTCTTCGTATTTCCGAACAACAGAATCAATGTCACCCGTTGCGAGCAGCTTACCCTTTGACAGGTAAAGCCCCATATTACAAACGTTTAATATTGCCGGGGGATTATGAGAAACTAGGATAAAAGCTGTGCCGTTTTCGCGCAGTTTTGCCAGTCGGCGATGACATTTCATCCTAAATTTAATATCCCCAACCGCTAGGACTTCATCTATCAATAAAATATCGGGTTCGATATGAATGGCACAGGCAAAACCTAACCTGGCTGCCATTCCAGAGCTATAACTTTGAACCGGGGAATCAATCGCCTCCCAAATTTCGGCGAAATCTACCACATCATCAAATCTTTTTTTAATTTCTTGGGTTGATAGCCCTAAAATTGACATATTTGCATAAATATTTTCTCTTCCGGTTAAAATGGGATTAAACCCGGCTCCCAGTGCAATTAAAGGAGCCAAACTCCCCCTAACTTTTACCTTTCCAGTATCGGGTTTAATTAAACCGCTAATAATCCGCAGCAGAGTACTTTTCCCAGCGCCATTTGAGCCAACTAAACCCACCGCCTCGCCGCGCCGCAGTTGGAAATTAACATTTTTCAGCGCCCAAAACTCGCCGGTTCGCAAAGTTTCGCTGTTGCGGCGTCCTCCTACCAATTCCGTCGCGATATCTTGGATACCGTAAGCGAGCGATCGCTTCAAGTCCCGGCAAAACTTTTTAGACAAATTCTCAACCGAGATTACAACCTCGCTGTCGTCAGGTTGTCCTGCGGCGCTATCTTTCAACTCAGTCATCATGCGCTCACTCTCTCAATCGCATAAGGCATCGCCAGTCGGAATGCTATCCATGTTACCACCAAACCAATTATGGTAATGAGACTCACTATCCAAAATCCCACCGGATTTGATATAACTCCCACAGTTGCTAACTCCCGCGTCGTCACCAGCAAAGGCGTAACCGGATTCAGTTTAACCAGCAAGCCAAAAAGTCCTTGCCCCGATGGCATGGGATAAACAACAGGAGTCAAGAATAACCAAAACCCTGTCACCATTGTTAAACCTTTTGACACATCTTGGTATAAAACTCCTAAAGGAGACAACAACATACCAATTAATGTTCCCAGCATAATTAAGTGAATCAAGGCCACCAAAGCCAAGATTGCCGTCCAACTGACGGGAATCCGAAACCAGATAAACAACCCCACAATTAAAATTAGTTTAATCGCGAAGTTAAATAACACCTCACCCACCTTTGCTAAAATAATTGCCTCGCGGGGAAAATTCACTCTAGCTAACATTGGTTTGGCAACAATAACCGCTTGCACCGGGCCGTTGATCGCTTCCACAAACGTCTGCCAAAGCGCAGTACTAAACATCACATAAGCGGGATAAGGTAAATCTGTGGTTCCCACATTAAAAATTTTGGCTTCACCCGCAAGGGTAAAACCTGCCGCCATCACAATTGGCGGTAAAAAAGCCCAGGCAAAACCCAAAAATGATTGACGGTATTGAGCGCTAATATCTCGCACCATGAGTCGCCATGCTAATTCGCGGGAAGCTAACAAGTCTCGCCACATTAGTCTGAAAAGTTGCACCGGATGCCTGAGCAAAGATTCTGGTGTGTAAATTACTTCTGGCGGCATATAAAACTTTTTAGCTTCGATAATTGTTCAATGAAAGCTATCTGGTGGTTGCGGTGCGTTACGCTGGCGCTAACGCACCCTACATTTAGCTTGCCTGCCACACTCATCCTTGGGATAATGCTGTAGTTGAAGATGGATTTTGCTGCGTTACACCCGGCTGGCGCATCTGTTGTTCTTTGGCATAGCGGTCGGTGAGATAGCGGTTTAAAATCCTATCTAAAGGCACCAAAATGAAATTAAACAGACGTTCGCTTAAACCAAAGGTTAATATGCGGGTAAAAGGGCCGATGATTGCCATTTTGCGCCGCCATCCTACCTTTTTATATTTAGCTTGGAAGTATCCATCTTCGGCTAAATTCCACTTGTCGCGCAAGCGGTGTAAGCTTGCTAGTTGCCACGCATCGCTCCAGCGCAGCATGTAATAATGCAAATCTGTCCAAGCAGGCGGTTCTGGAACGTAAGTGACAATACATTTAGGCTCGAAATATACCGTACCTCCTGCTTGCATGACGATCATGCAAAAATCGAGGTGTTCTTTGGTGTTGAAAAAAGTTTCGTCGAGTAGACCGACTTTTTGAAAGATTTCGGTGCGAATTAACGTGCAGTGAAACTCTGCGAGTTCGGTTTGTTTCCGCTGGAGTTGGTCGCGTATAGTCTCTACTCGCGTTCCTTGTTTGTACATTTTTTCCCGCAGACGCCGCCTTGGGGTTTCGCTTTTATTATCAATCCAAATGTGGGTTTCTCCACCCGCACAGTGAACGATTTCGTGTATGGGTTTGTGCTGACAAACCAGCGGCCCTACAATTGTGGCATTGGTTTCCTCGGCACACTCTACTAATGCTTGCAACCAACCAGGGGAAACGATAACATCGTTGTCGATAAAAACGACATATTTGGTATTAACTCGACTCAAACCCAAGTTTCTAGCTTTGTTCGGAGACAGATAGTAATCTGTCCGAATTATTTCAAATTCTTTGGTTTGTGCTGTTTCTTCTAGATAGCGCTGGACTTTTTTGGGTGAGTTTCCGTCTACATAAACTAATTTAAACGGAAAGTCGGTGTATTCGTAAATGCTTTCGAGGGACTCGCGAGTGTAGCTAAAACGCTCGCGGGGAACAACAACTATCGTTACTTGCGGCTCTGTCATCGGTGATAATTCCATATATCTATCCTTTTGCAGTCGTGGGATTGTGGAGTTTCAGATCGAGTTCATCCAGTTACTTTTATAGACAATTTTGATTTTGACTTTAGCGGCTGATATGGCGCGTTAGCGAGTACTTTGCTGTAAATTTCAACCAAGCGATCGCTCAGCTTGTTAATATCATAATGTTTTTCTACATAAGCACGACCTGCTTTCCCCATTTGATGCCAAATTTCCGGATGTTCGATCAAATAGCCTAACTTTTCGGCTAAAGCATCTACATCTCGTTCGGGAACTAAAAAACCGGAAATTCCATCTTCGACGAGTTCCGGAATGCCCCCGTGGTAGGTGCTAACTACTGGCAAACCCATTGCCATTGCTTCTTTTAAAACGTTAATCGGCGCATCTTGATTGCCGTCTGAAGCTGTGACGCTTGGGGCGACAAATATCTGATATTTATCGAGTATTTCGATAATTTCTTGCTGATTCTTTTGCCCCAGCAACTTCACCGCATGACCGATATTGAGTGCTTGAATTAGTTGCTCAAAATCGGCCTTTAATTCTCCATCTCCAATGATATTGTATTCGAGATTCGGGTAGACTTTAGCCAGCTTTGCAACTGCGCGAATGCAATACTCTATCCCTTTTTTTTCTACCAGACGCCCCGTTGTGGCGATGCGAATTTTGCCGTCGTTAGAAGGGTGGCGGGGAGTAAAGGCAAACTGAGTGCAATCAATCCCTGAATAATGGACGAGTGCATTCTTTTCATTGCACCCCATTTGGATAATTCGGCGTCTGAAAAATTCGCAGTTGGTGAGGAAAAAGTCTCCGCTACGAAATAGCTGGTCGTAGACGCGATCGCCTTCTTTTTTCACATAGGTGCTGATATCATAACCCCGAAATGTTGTTATCAATTTTCCGGCGATCGCGCCGACATCCCGCAGATACATCCCTGTTAGGCCATCTGTACCAAATTGACAGTGGATAATGTCATAAGGTTCCTTGTCTAGTAAGGGGGTGATTGCGTATACTAACCACAAGGAAATCGAGCGCAAACCATACTTAAAAAAGTTTAGCGTTCGCAACACCACCAATGGTTTTTTTTGAAAATTATCCCATAGCAGTCTAATCGCTTTAAAGCCCCGTAGAACTAGATTTTTTGGTATTGGAGGTACGTAGTAGGTACGGTCGAGAAGTTTGTATTTTTCTACTGCCGGATGCACTTTGGAAGTATCGCCGGGTAAGTGGGCGTAAATATCTACTTCATTGCCGCGTTCGAGCAATCCTGTAATGATATTTAAGATAAAAGTTTCGGATAAAACTGGAAACTGCCAAACAATAATTGCTACTCTCACCACAACCTCCTGACGATTATTATTGACAAAATCATTCTGGTAATTTATCTAGCCGAAACACCTCCTAACTTAAGTCGTATTATCTCCCAAGCACTTATATACCTGACGCAAAACATCACCCAACACACTTTAATTTTTGAATCTATATTTTCTAGTCTATTATCTTTGAAGGCGTTAAATACGAAGTTTAAAGGCGGTATTACATTTTCCCATAAAAATTTAAAAAAAAATAAATTTTTTTCAGAAAATGAAAGCTGTTTTTGATTTTGCCAATCGTAGCTCCCACCGACTAGCCTGACGGTTCTTTTATACAATTCTTTAAAAGAAGATCTGGCAGGATGAGCGACGCAAGTATCGTCGGCATAAACCTGCTGATACCCTGCTGAGTATACCCGCTGTCCCCACTCTAGATCGCCATTAGATTTCAAGTTAGCGTTAAAAACTCCTACCCGATCGATGACGTTTTTAAAGGTAAAAAGGTTCCCAGTTGCTCCACCTCTTTTAGTTTCAAGCAGTTGCTGTTGGGGAAAAGCTGTAATGCTTTCATACAGTTCTACAGGGGTTGGTTTCTCTGGGTTTTTGCAGAAAATTTCCATTTTTCCTGCTACTAACCCACAGTTAGGAACTTGCAATAAATTTTTGACGCCATTCTCAATCCAATTAGGTGCGGGTATACAATCAGAATCAGTAAAAGCAATAACATCGCCTTTCGCTAAAGATATTCCTTGATTGCGCGCCGCATATGAACCAGGAAGACTTTCATAGGTAGCGATCGCACAACCAAATTGAGCCACTACCCCTTTAATATCTTGCGCTTCATCCGAAGCATTATCTGCAACAATTACCTCGTATAAATCTTTTGGATATGTCTGGTTTTCTAACGCTGCCAAACAAACCTTCAACCGTTCGGCATCGTTATAAACCGGAATAATTACAGAAACGAATAAACTAGGTAAGCTGTTCATAAGCAAGATTTTTACCTATTTAAATGGGTAGATATTGGCAAGCGCATCCTCCCTAAGATAGAAATTATTTCGCTTTTGCTAAATTCGCCAGAAAGCAACAGTGCTAGTAGGATAGCGAGCGCGAGCGCTAACAATTTAACTACCACCCAACCAGCGTCAACAGTAAAATTAGCTGCTAAAACATAAGCCAAACCGCTAACTAAAATAGTTCGACACAACGTCGTAATGGGAGGAAAAACTTGCAGCAGGCGGTAAACGGCTAACACCGTCACCAATGCACCTAAAATAGCGAAGGCAGCGAATGCAATAGAAGCACCCATTGCGCCCAATAGCGGAATCAAAAACCAGTACCCGATAATTGCTAAAGGTAATAAAGGAGCAGTTAAAATAAAAGTCCAGTCTGGTTTGCCAGCGGCGGTTAAAATAGCTGTCGTAATCGAAATCATCGCTAACCCCAACGCGCCAAAAATTAGCACGGCTAAAAGTGGCGCCGCCGGTAAAAAAGCTTTGCCAAAAATTAACGTCACAATTTCCGGTGCAGCACCCGCTGTCATACCGGCGAAGGGTAGCATTAACAGAACGGCACCCATAGCATCGCGACTAATTTTTTTAGCCGAATCTCGATCGCCCGCGTATAAAGTTCGGGTTAAAGTAGAAAGCAATAAAGGTGCAAAAGCAAGGGAAAAAATCCCCGGTATTAACGATAAATTTTGAGCCGCGCCATAAAAACCTGCGTCTGCTGCTGTACCGCCTAATATTTTTAAAGCAAACAAATCTAATTTTTCATAAAGGCGCATCGACAGCGCAAATAGAAATAGGGGAACGCCATAATCCCAAAGTTTTCTCGCCGGAAAATTAGATGCAGCGAAGGGGGAAGGACGAATATAAAAGCGGCAGATTGCTAATTCAACTAAAGACGCACCCACGCTACCGAGAATCGCACCCGAAATCGAAAGTCCCATTTCGACTAATAGCAAGATTAACAATAAACGGGCGATCCAGCGTAGAGCAGTTGCGATCGCCCGTTGACTAAACTTACCCACCCCAACTAAAATGCTGCGATGAGCATACGCCAAACAAAATAGCGGAATATCCAAAGCAAATAAGCGCAAATAGAGTGCGATCGCTTCCTCCCGCAGCACCATCGCCACCCCATCAGCAAGCAGCCAAATTAACAGCATCGCGCCGCCACCCACCCACAAATGCAAGCGCAGAACAGTTGTTCCTACAGGTCGCCAGTCTTCAGTTTCTCCCACAAACTTAATCGTGGCGCGGGTAAAAATTGATGTCAAACTCCATCCGATCCAAGCAATAATTGTTGCCGATAAAGTAAACAACCCGTAGCCTTCTGGGCCAAATTTACGAGTAAGAAAGGCAGCAGTTATTATCCCTGTCGGCAAAAGTAGCGCTTCAGCTAGGAAAATTTTAATTGTTCCACCCAGCATGTGATATCGCCTCCGTTTGCATCGGAATTATTACGATCGCAGGTGAGCAGGTGAGCAGAGGTGCAGGTGAGCAGAGGTGCAGGTGAGAGTGACCAATTAGCAATTAGCAATTAGCAATTAGCAATTAGCAATTAGCAATTACCCATTACCTTCAAAGCTCACTTCTACTTTCCCCGAACTAGCGACAAAATAATTCGGTCTGAAGTACGCTATTACCAGACCAGTAAAGTAGAGAAAAAGTGCCGCTAGCGCAATGGGCAATGCAGCTGGTAGATACAATAAGCGGCGGATATCTTCAGCAAAAACGGTGTAAAACCTTTTCGCCAAGTCTTTAAACTTCCCAAAGTCTATACTCAAGCAAGATATTAAATCCTGCAATGGTTTAAGGGTTTGGCGCTTTATTTCCGGCGGATTATCGGCAATTCTCTTGACAGCAAGGGCATCATAACCTAATAACAAGAAACGCCAGAAAAAGTGCGATAAACCGTTTGGCGCTGCGTGGGTAGCTCTAGATAAAGGTTGTCTCCAGATTGTATAACCTTCAGCACTGAGATCGCGCGCGTGAATCGTGCAGTTTCCGCGATAAATTGGCAAATCAGATGGAATTGGGTGCTGCATCAAGAAACTGCGGCGGAAAGCTACATTGTTGCAGAAATAGCTAGACGCAGGCGATAGCGCTTCCTGGCGGCAAAATCGCGGGAAGATATAGGTGAGAGCGATCGCCACCCCATAAGCACCGTCAGCAGGTGTCGTAGTTTCCCCTGCAACCACCTGAATTTCCGGATTATTAGCAAAAGGAGAAAGCAGATTTCTCAGCCAAATCGTTTCGTAAGTACAATCGGAATCGCATAAAACAACTACCTCCCCCGTCGTCAGAGCAACCCCTTTCATTTTGGCTTCGTAATAGCCAATATCCGACTCAATTTTGCGGAATCCAATCCAAGGATAATTAGTCTGGATGCGTTCGATTAATTCAGCAGGAACGTCCCCACTCTCAACAATCAAAACTTCATTAGCAAGCGTGGGCGAAATGTCTTGTTCCCCAAGGGTTTTTAGACACCGTAACAAGCCATCTAGTTCAGCGATCGATAAATTTTCTGTTTCTATGATGATAGAAAAGCTGGGTAACTCTGCCTCATTTTTCGTTTTTAATTCTCCCATATTCACCCTATATCTTTATTTCCCTGAACAACCCGGTTTTACTTAATCCTATTTGCCAGTTATAAACTTGGTTTTTGCTAATAGCTAATAGCTAATTTCCATCTGGCAAACATAATATCCTGATTGAGCCATTAGCCATTAGCCATTAGCCATTAGCCATTAGCCATTAGCCATTAGCCATTAGCCATTAGCCATTAGCCATTAGCTACTTAGTACCCGCCGAGAGAGTATTTTTCTCTTTTTTTACCGTAAACTCTTCGTGGTAAGATCGCTCGGTATTCACCTCCCACAAATCGTGATGTTCGCCCATAATATTTTTAGCAGCTAGCAACCCAGTCAGCATCGAGTGATCCTGATTGTTGTATCGGTGCATCCCGTTTCGTCCAACTGTTTGCAGGTTTTCAATTGTTGCTAAATAATCTTGAATTACCTGCAAATGCTTGCGGTAATCTTGGTCGTAAACCGGGTAAGCTTTCGGTTGGCGAATGATTGTGCCGTCTTCCACATCCCCAGCATTTGCTAACCCTAAACTATCTAATTCTCGCGTCGCCAATGATATCAGATCTGCATCAGACATTGTCCATAGTCCATCCCCAGCATGGCAGAAATATTCCATTCCCAAACAAGTCTTGTTTTGCTCGGGAACCATTGCGGCGCTCCAATTTTTGAAGTTTTGAATCCGCCCCACTTTGACATTTGGACTGTGGATATAAATCCAATTATCTGGAAATAAATCTTTGCGATTAACCACGAGGGCTACAATTAAGAAATCCCGATATTTCAAAGATCGAGATGCCTCCAATACTTCCTGTGGCGGCGGCGGGTCGAATCTTTGGACGAGGGCGGTAACCGGCATACTGGAAATAAAATATTCTCCAGTAAGTTGAATCAAATTGTTATCCCGTTCCGCAATAACTTTTTTGATTGTATTCCCCTCGCGCTCGATGCGAAGCACTCTAGTATTGAGATGAACTTCTCCGCCTTTTTCTTCAACTACCTCCTTAAATCGCTGCCACATCATCCCCGGGCCTAAAAGCGGGTATTCAAATTCTTTAATCAATGTTTTGGTGTTATTACTGCCAAACAGCGCATTGATAATTGCTGTTTTTAACGACAGTCCTTTTATCCGCTGTGCCGCCCATTCGGCTTGGATTTCGGTGCAAGGAATTCCCCAAACCTTTTCGGTGTAGGTTTTGAAGAATGTTTTGTAAAGACGTTCGCCAAAGCGATTCGACACCCACTGTTCAAAATTCTCCTCGACGGGAGAAGGACGCCATTTTGCTTTGAGGTAGCTTAATAGAATTAAGCCGCTTTCAACGATGCCCAAGTTGGATAAAGTATTGAACGCACTCAGGGGATAGTTAAAAAAACGACCTCGATAGTAAATGCGCGATAATCGAGGCACTTTAATGAACCCTTCTCCCAATACCTCATGCCATAGCTGCTGCACTTCTTCAACTTTGGTAAAAAAGCGATGACCGCCTATATCAAAGAGGTAGCCTTTATAGGTTTCGGTGCGCGAGATGCCACCCACTTTGTCACCTTTTTCTAACACTACAGGCTTGATGCCGTGCTTGACTAGCTCGTATGCAGCTGTCAAACCAGCCGGACCTGCACCGATGATGATAGTGGAATTATTTTGCATGGGTTAGCGTCTTTTGAGATAATGTTTGCGCTTCAGAGATTTCTGCTAAGAAATTTGACAGTCAGTCTCAGGGCTGTACCTGTAGAACAGGTGGCGAATTACGCCAATGGTAAATGCTAACCCCCCATAAAAATAATACAACCAATGCCAGGGAATCGTCTGTAGTGCGAAAGCTAAACCGTGCTTGCTTCTAAAAAAGCGGTAAAGTGGTGCGTTGAGCGCTAATAGCGGTGAGATGACGATTGCGGCAATTGGTAGTAAACTTGGCCACCAGCAAGATGCTGCCAAGGTGATAACCAGTATGTAAGTTAGCACAACGCTGATGCGGCTGGATAATCCCAAATTTAGATCGTTGGGTAGGTTGCGAGATCGCAATATCAACGCCGTCCACGGAATCGCCCGATAGAAAAAGTCAGCCCTCAACAACGAAACAACTCCCCAATGCTTTAAGTGCTTGCCTTGCAAGGTTTTGCACAGTCGAATTCGATGCCCCGCTTTTTTCAGCCGATACCCTAACTCGATATCCTCGATCGAAGGTAAGCGATAACTTTCATCAAAGCCACCTATCGCCAGGAAGATATCGCGGCGAATCGCACCCACCGCACCCCAAAATGTAAATCCTTCTTCCTGCGCTGTCTGATGGGTGTAGTGGTGTAGCAGATTTTTGTATTGCGATAGAAAATTCTTTGCCCCTGGTGCGTCGTCATAAGAACCGATAACCGCAGCCAGTTCTGGGTCTTGCTCAAACGCACGCGCAACTTCGCTCACCGCATCGGGCGCGATCGCCACATCCGCATCCACAAAAAAGATTATATCGCCACTCGCCCCACGCGCTCCCCAGTTTCTTGCCCGCGCCGGACCTCCACAGGTAGGGAGTCTCAACACCTTGGCGCCAAATTCTTTAGCCAAACGCCAAGAACCATCTGAGTCGCCATCGGCTACTACGATTATTTCATCGGGTTGGGGCACAGCCTGCGCCAAACTTGACAAACATTGGCGGAAACTTTCTCCCCCATTGTGTACCGGGATAACCACTGAGACGGATAACTCTTTAGGATAATGCATCACAGATTTTTGTATCTTACACTACAAAAGCTTGGCAAATAAATATTAAATTTTCTGTGGTTTCTCTGTCATATTAATTTATATTATGGCTGGCTATATGAAGTTTAGGTAAAGATTTCCTGGAAAATACGGAGAATTTTATGAAGTTTGTATGAACTTCACAGAATCATCACCAAAAAAGCATTGACCAATCTCGAGATAGATGATGTTAATCAATAAAGCCTAAGATTTCATGCCCTCGAATTTATGTGAAAATACTTAGAATACTATCTGAATCGAAAAAATTTATAATTCTAGAGAACCGCAACTGGCTTAAGGATGAAATTTTTACCAGAGCCAGTACTTTTCAATGACTGGCATGTAGTGGGGCGATCGCAAGACCTGCAAGCGGGAAAAGTGCTGAGCGTCCGCTTGCTAGAAGAAGATTTGGTGTTGTGGCGTGACGATACCCAAGCATTAGCTTGGCAAAACCGCTGCCCCCATCGAGGAGCGCGTCTTTCTCTGGGAAAAATTGTCGATCGAACTCTTGTTTGTCCTTACCACGGTTTAGCATATAACAGCAGAGGCTGCTGTGTAAAGATTCCGGCTCACCCAACCCAATTGCCACCAGCACAAGCTGATGTGCAAACTTACCAAACTCAGGAGCGTTACGGTTTAGTGTGGGTATCTTTGGGAAAACCCGACCGGGACATACCTGATTTTTCAGAATGGGATGACCCAACCTATCGCCATATTTGCTGTGGACCCTACCATTATCGCTCTAGCGGTTTCCGCGCCCTGGAGAATTTCCTCGACATTGCCCATTTCCCGTTTGTGCATGGGGGATTGTTAGGTGACCCCGAACATCCGGAAATAGAAGATTATCAAGTTGAGGCGAGTTTGAATGGCATTACAATCCGCAACGTCCGCGTCTGGCAACCAGACCCTGACGGCACCGGACAGGCAGCGACAGTAACTTACGAATATCAAGTTTTGCGCCCCCTGACGGCATATTTTTGCAAAGAGTCAAATGGGCGGCGTTTCGCTATTTTTTTCCACGTTACCCCAGTCGATCAGGTGGAATGTATCGGCTGGATGTGGATGGCGATGAACTATGCTTGCGAAGTGCCAGAAGCCGAACTGCGGGCAGCTCAGGACAAACTGGTGGCTCAAGATATTGCTATTGTTGAGTCCCAGCGCCCACAACGCTTACCGCTCGACTTGCAAGCGGAGGTGCATCTAGCGAGCGATCGCGCCTCGATTGCCTACCGCAAGTGGTTAAAACAACTCGGCGTCACCTTCGGCGTCACTTGATAGCGTAAGTTGCTAGTTATAAGTTGTGACATTGGTAATTGGTAATTGGTAATTGGTAATGGGATTCATGCCTCAGTCTACTCTTGACAATTACCCAAAACCCGAG
>NZ_JBHFNP010000232.1:0-43222 GCF_041929235.1 Microseira sp. BLCC-F43 | reverse complement strand
TGAGTTTCGACAACAGGAATCGTTTCGACTATCGGCTGAGTTTCGACAACAGGAATCGTTTCGACTATCGGCTGAGTTTCGACAACAGGAATCGTTTCGACTATCGGCTGAGTTTCGACAACAGGAATCGTTTCGATAATAGGTATACCCTCGACTGATTGTTCTGGTTTAATATCATCGAGCAATTGCTTACCCTTCTCAGAATTGCGCCAATCTTTTGTCTGGTTAATAACTTCATCGATTTTTATCGCTTTCCCGGTTGCACCACTGACTTGAAAAATCAGGTCGTTGTAATCTTTATCCGATCCAGTATCAACTCTTTGATCTTCAATCGAAAAAGTATTACCTTGCCCATTAATATCGGCAATTTGACCGATGTGAAAACCTTGATTCGGATTGGCTATTACTAAAGAAAATAACGGACGTTTGTCTGCACCAATTGCAGGATTATTTAACACATCCTGCACTTTACCATTGGGAATTAGCATGAAGCCAAATTTATCCCCCGGCTTCATTGCAAATGTCTTTTCGCCAAAGTATTTTCCGTCGTTGTAATTCCCTTCTCCTAAACCACCGCTAAACTTGGCGTCTTCCGATGCATCGGAAAAGACTACGTAACCTTGCTCCGAGTTGGAGAGCGATCGCACAACCGCCTCCTTAATAAACTCCTCCGATCCGGGGACATATTTCTCCATCCCCTCCAAACTGAAAACGGCTAGCTCACCTTTGTACCAACCACCGTCAAATAAAGGATCGACACCTACCTGTCCGCTTTCACCTACCGTAAAGTAACCGGATATAAGATCCATCCCAGTGAGAGGCTCGACTTGAGGGTTAGCAGCCAGATTCAGGTTGTAGTTGGTACTACCGCCAACTTGCAACACCCGCACCGCATAGTTACCCGCCGCCAAGTTATTGAGTGCGATCGCTTCCGCACTTATTCCCAAAGCAGCAGAACTATACAACACCTCTCCACTGCTATTGAGCAGTTGCACATCCGCATTATCGCTCAAACCGTTCAGCGACAGGCTAAAACTACCAGACTCTTTGACGCTGAAGTTATATAGGTCAAATCGATTCCCACCGCCAATCAAACCCGAATAGTTCTGGCTGCTGCTCAGACTACCAATATCAAAGTTAGACATATTCCCTCTCTTAGAAAATGCCCCGAAGAGTTTGTGAAGATGAAATAGGTTACCCTAGTTTTGTCTATATCTAGGTGTAGACTATAGTTTGTCTCACTTAAATTATAAATTAAAGTACTCTGACTTGCGAGCGGAAAAATCGGTATTATAGCGGTTTGCAGCCCGTAGAGGCTTCGTTTGTATAGCGGCAGCATTAATGCTGCCGCTACACAAACAAAGCCAAAAGGCTGTACCTCAGCCGAAAAGCAATCCGCTGTAACCTAGTTGCGGGAAGGGAAGAAAGTCGCAAAAGTTATAACTTGTATATTACTTTTGTGATATAACTTAACAAAGCTGGGGGTCATATGATGTCCGCCCAATCACTCTTAATAAAAATATCGACCCGTCACCGTGTCACCGTTCTCCCAAGTGAGTCCAAAATATGGGTGAAGAACCGGACATGATATCAATCCCGCTTGCCATCAAAATAGATAAAACCTGAGCTGCATGGCCTGGATAATTGACATCCTCCCCACCGCATAGGATGGGGATTCCAAGCATCGCTACTTGACTTTCCTGGTTATTCCCTTACGGGCTTTCGGCACTTGCCTAGTCATTTCTGACCCCGGTAGTACGCCTGCACAGGCAGTTTCCCTTCCCCGATTGTCCACGGGTACTAGATTCAATCCACGCAATAACACCATCTCAGCAGCAGCACGATCTCGATGAGTTTGATAGCCACATTCAGGACAATGGTGATCTCTGACATCCAGCGACTTTTTCACCGTTGCGCCACACTGCGGGCAAGTTTGGGACGTGCTGTTAGGATTGACACCCATGAAGAACGCGCCACGCTTCCAGCATACCCATTCCAACAAACTCAAGAATTGAGAAAAGGAGGCATCAATGCAATCTTTGCGAAGCATTCCTCGATTGAGTCCAACGGTATTGAGATCTTCAGCAAAGATGGCTTGAGCTTGATCGCAGAGCTTGTGAGCCGTTTTGAGATGAAAGTCTTTGCGGGTGTTGGCAATGTGATGATGCAATCGGGCAATCTTGATTTGCGCTTTTTCGGAGTTGGCAGAACGCTTTTGTTTTCTAGCCGCTCGACCTTGCAGCAATTTCAGCTTGCGATGTTGAGACTTAAGAAACTTGGGGCGTTCAAAAAAGCTTCCATCCGATACCGTTGCAAATCGTTCCAGCCCAAGATCGATGCCGATGGCTCTCCCATGAAAGGGAGCGTCAGGCACCGAGACATCGGACTGAATCGAAACCACCACATACCATTGGGTTCCACGAGCTTTCGACAAGACCCGCACTTGTTTCACCTTGAACCCGTCAGGAATCGGACGAGACAAACTCATGGGGACATGACCAATCTTTGGCAGATTGATACTGCTCCCCACAATCGGATCGGTCTTGAACTGTGGAAACACGAGCATACTTGAATTGTCCAAACTTTTTGAATCGTGGGAATCCATACCCACGCTCTTGAAAGGCTTCCCACGTGTCATGCAATCTCCGAATCGTGGTTTGCAGCACTTGAGAATGGACATTCTTCAGTTCTGTCCAAAACTCTTTCAGCTTGGGCAGATCATTTTGCTGACGATGATAGGACCCAAACGGGACATCGGCAGGAATGATATATTCCCGCTCAATGGAACACCGATCCACCAAACACTTACGCGAACCCGTCCAATCCTTCAATTCACGCAGCGCTCGGTTATAAACTTTGCGCGACGTTTCCAACCATTCGAGCATCATTGCCGATTGGTGAAGGTCCAGATAAATGCGGTAGGTGTAGTTCATTGTTAGCATCTCCTATTTCTACCACACTTAATAAGCAGTGGTAGACATTTACCCAAAAAGAGATTGGCGCTCCCGCGCCGTCGCTATCCATCCCCACCGTGTAGACGGATGGGGAATTCCGCGAGATTAGTTAAAGAGACAATCAGGATAAGGGGCTATTTAAATGTCCCAGGACTTACGCAGGACGATCTGAGAAACCGGGTTTCTGCGTAGATCTCAAATCTTGCACCTTGAGGCAGCAGCCTCAGTATTTTCGTTCCCAGGTTGAACCTGGGAACGAGATCCGGGAGGCTCTGCCTCCCGTGGTGCAAGATGTAAGTAGATCTCTGGTTGTCAAACCGAAGATTTTTCCGAGAAACCCGGTTTCTTTGCGTAAGTCCTGTATCCCTCAATTGAATACGCCCAAATGACTGACCAAAACCTCGCTGAGAAAATGCCCGCAGAAGACAACAGTACCATCCTAGAAGCCAAAGACCTGACGCGCCGCTTTGGGGGTTTGGTTGCGGTTAATAACGTATCGTTTGCAGTCCAAAAACACGAGATATTTGGACTGATTGGTCCCAATGGTGCGGGCAAAACAACGCTGTTTAATCTGATCACCTGTCTGCTGCAACCTTCCAGCGGACAGTTAATTTACCGAGGGGAGGAAGTTTCCCAACAACGCCCCCATGAAATCGCCGCTAAAGGTATTTCTCGCACGTTCCAGAATATTCGCTTGTTTGGCGAACTTTCGGCGCTGGAAAATGTCACAATTGGACGCCACGTCCACAGTCGCAACGGTAATGCCGTATCTGCCCTTGTTTCGGGGATGTTGGGGTTACCTGCTGCTGTGAAGCAAGAAAGGGAAACGAAACAAAAGGCGCAGGAGTTATTAGAAATGGTAGGATTGAGCGATCGCGCCCAAGAAAAAGCCAAAAACTTCCCCTACGGCGATCAGCGTCGCTTGGAAATTGCCCGCGCCCTCGCCCTCGAACCCCAAGTCTTGCTGCTAGATGAACCCGCAGCGGGAATGAACCCCAGCGAGAAGCATCAACTGGGCGAGTTTATTCGCGATATTCGCTCTCGCTTTAACTTAACTGTCATCTTGATCGAACACCACGTACCTTTAGTCATGGGGTTATGCGATCGCATTGCCGTGTTAAACTTTGGCAAATTGATCGCCTTGGGCGCACCTGCTGTGGTCAGAAACGATCCAACTGTAATTGAAGCCTATTTAGGCGATGAATAATCATGGAGCTTCAGGTGCAGGTGAGCAGGGGGGCAGAGGAGCTTCGGAGCAGAATGAGCAATTAGCAATTAGCAATTAGCAATTAGCAATGACCAATTACCAATTACCAAATTTCAAATTATTTTATGACTAAACTACTAGAAATTAACAATCTTTTTGTTAACTATGGAGGCATTCAAGCCTTAAAAGATGTAAATCTAATTGTAGAGACTGGCGAAGTTGTTACCCTGATTGGGGCAAACGGCGCCGGAAAAAGTACAACCCTACGCGCTATTTCCAGATTAATTAATCCCCGCCGAGGCGAAATTATTTACAACGGACGCAACATTACCCGTCGCCCATCCCATGAAGTAGTACAACTGGGGATTGCCCACTCCCCTGAAGGACGGCGAGTTTTAGCGAGGCAAACGGTTTTAGATAATTTGGAATTAGGTGCTTATATTCGTTCTAATTCGGCAGAAATTAAGGCGGATATTAATAAACAATTTCAGTTGTTCCCCCGTTTGGCAGAACGACGCCATCAACTAGCAGGAACCCTGAGTGGAGGAGAACAACAAATGCTGGCGATCGCGCGCGCCCTCATGAGTCGTCCAAAACTGTTACTATTGGATGAACCAAGTCTCGGTCTTGCTCCAGCAATTGTGCGCGAGATTTTTTCAATTATTCAAAATTTGCGCGCCACAGGCGTTACTATCCTATTAGTTGAACAAAACGCCAATCTCGCCTTACAAATTGCTGACCGAGGTTATGTGCTTGAGGCGGGTTGTATTACCCTCACAGGAAAAGCGTCGGATTTTCTCAATGATCAGCGAGTCAAGCAGGCTTATTTAGGGTGATTAAATAACTTTTGTAGAGCAATTTCGTTGAATTTATCCGGAAATAATTTGCTTGAAAATCATCAAGTTATTGGTTGCCATTAGAAAAATTAGTATGGTTACACCTACTCTGAAGTATGTTTTCCCAAACCAGAAACGATTGACAGCTAACAGGAGAATTAGGAAAGTAAAGTTACAGGAATAAAGAAACATTTCGTTGCCGCCAAAAAATGAGTGTATAGCCATATTAAATAGGATAGAACAAGAAACGGCAACGAGAAAAATATTCTGTCTGATAGTTAGCATGTTTCTCAAACAACCAGCGATGAATAAGCTAACCCAGAGAACTGCTCCTATATAACCGATAAAACTATATTCTAAAGGACGATTAAAAAAGGTTAGAGGTATAATACTTGAAACCTGCGGACTAATTGATCCAAAGGTAGATGGGGCTACAAAGTTAACGAGGAAGAAATTTTTGAGAAGTTCTTGAATGACTAAAAATGGCTGATTTAGAATAGTTATTTTTACATATTTTAACTCCCATTCGAGGGTTTCAGGCAGAAAGAAAAATTTGGCATTTGGGAAGATTCGCCACTGAATAACGCTGAGTATAAAAGCAAAAAATACAACTAAGCTCACATATTCTAAGATAGCGATCGCTCTGCGTTCTTTCTTCAAAGTAAATGCGATCGCTGTGAAACAAATTACAGTTTGGCTAAAGTTGGTAATTGTTACACCAAACGAGAATAACCCAGCTACTATCCAGTATATATAGTAGATTTTTTGATTCCGCAAACAAACCAAAAATAAAACGTATGTTGCGATGGCGCTACAGCTAGCTAGGGCATAGGTTTCTGGTAGCGTGCTAAATACTAGGTGACTCATGCTCAAACCAAGCACAGCAGTTAGAATTGCGGTTATTACCCGGTTTTTGGTCAGGAGCCAAAACAGTGTCGATGCTGCTAAAATAGCGAGGAAACCGAAAAAACAGTTGAGAATTACTACCGTTTTTTCTTGGGAAAAAGTTAAACTATACAGCAATATTGCCAATGGATCGACCATCAGTAAAATTAAAGGATGAGATCCTTTATGTTCCTGGTTGTACTCACGTGAAGTCCAACCAGGAATTGTTTCGGTATGATCTGCGCCAAAAAAATTATAATTGTAGAATTCTGGTATTAGGCGCGTTCCTATTATGAGGTACAGGACGTAAAACAGCAGAGATAGGGAAAGTAGAAAAATAATATTTTTTTTATTATCATATAAAATTATGATGAAGCTTTTAATATCTTGGGTTAAAAGCTCAGCAAATCTCCGAGGTTTTTTCAATTGTTTATAAATCGCAGATAGAGCTAAGACAATACAGGTTCCCAAGGCGTTGAATGCAATAAATAACCTATCTGTTCTTTGGATATAAAAACTGAGTGTATGTCGATCTCGTACTAACAAAAATTGATTCAATAATTCAGAGGATTCACTCTTGTAAATTGACTCAACTATTCGATGGGCAAATAGGAGATAGAATATTCCTTCGATGATTAAGAATATAGCTAAAGCCGCGACGACTTTATTGTTGGTAATCCAAGCCTTTAAAGTTCTCATTTTTCAGTCAGCGAATCAGGCCAGAATAAGGTTAACTTTTATTCCTGAATGAATCGAGCTTCCAAAGATAGCTAGAAACCAAATTTGTAATTACATGAGCCACAATTGGCACTAACAAATTGCCCGTTGTTAGAACGCTATATCCGAGTATGAAACCGACAACGCTTGCCCAGACGGCATAAGGCCATTGTTCTATTCCACTGAGGTGCAAAAGGCCAAAACAAAGGCTGGTGAAAAGTAACCCTGGCATATCTAACCCCAAAGCGGGCAACATAACGCCTCGGAATAACAATTCTTCACTCAAACCGGGCAACAATCCCAGCCAAATAATATCTGGCAGCAATAAAGGTTTTAGCACCATTTCTAAGTATAAATCTGCACTTTGGCGATACGCAGGCCAAAGGCGATACACCAAGCTACTGGCAGCAGTAATTAAGAATCCGATACCCAGTCCTTGGGGGAATGCCTCGATTTTCCATTTAACCGGCAGTAGGGAGACAGAACCAAAGTGCTGCCAAAGTTTAGCAACGACAAGCAATACAATAGCGGTCACGCCCATTGCGATCAGCAATTGGGTGCGCGTCAGGGGTTCAAATTCCGGTTGTTCGGGTAGTGGTTTGGTCACCAGTTCGTGTTATGCAACTTAGGGGTGAGAGGTGCGGACGGAGGGCAGCGGGACTAATTCCGGCTCGATGAGCAACTAAAACGCCCAATGCCTCTAAATAAGAGTTTACCCGCAATGCTTTAATGCCTAAAGGTTCGGGGGGAACTCGCAAAACGGTTTGGTTTTCTGCGACGGCGATAACGAGCGCGCGATCGCTCAAACTCAAGATAGCGCTTCCTCCACAAGCATCGGCGGGGACGACGACAGAGTCTACTTGGTTTGCCCAGATGCTAATTGCTAATTGCTCATTGCTAATTGGTAATTGGTAGTTGGTAATTGGTAATTGGTCATTCTGCTCACCTGCCCCTCTGCTGACGAACTGCGGGGCGCGACTTAGTCCGGCGAGGACGCAGGGGAGGAAGGTATAGCCTAATTCTTCGGCGGCGGAACGGGGGGAGAGGTGGGGGTCGAGGGGGGTGGGTAAGAAGGCGGGGGCGTGGGCGCAGGGTATTTGGAATTTTCGCACGACTAGATGACTGATGACCGCTTCTGCACCGGCGATCGGATCTACGCCTTTCCCCTGGCGATAGTTTTGCAACGCTTGACTATCGATATCTTCTGGGAAGCGGGCGACGACTGCGATCGCTTCTGCCCTCGCTTTGGTAATCAAAACTTCGGCTGCCCGCAACAAGCTATCTGGATTTTCAATTGTCCCCCAGGATGCCCCAGAAGCGGCTACCCGCAGTTCTACCCCCAAAGGTGCATCGGTGATTATGTAGTCGGTCAAACTCAGTCCCAGCGTGGCTCTAGCGGCCTCTGCGGCCTGAATTTGACGCAGTTGCAAGTCGGGTTCAATTCCCCGATCGAGGATTAAACCGATGCGGTTTTGATGCACGGGTTGCAGTCCCCAGCATCCGGCGGCGAATTTGTCCAGTCCGTAGCCTTCGACGTAGAATGCGTTATCGATAGGCCAATAGAGCATAGCGCCGTTGAGGACATTGGGGTGGGTGATGAGACGATCGCAGGTTTGAGCGATGGCGCGCGCGACTGGTAGCGCATCACCTGCATAACCCCCAATTGCCGCTCCAATGCCGGTGGGTACAATTAATACGACGGTGTAAGGACGTTGGGTCAATTGCAGATTTCAGATTTTAGATTTGGGATTTGGGATTGGTAACAATTGCTTCTACGGTTGCTTTTTCCTGTTTGGCATCGACATTTGTAATTGCCCAACGTAGGGGTTCTCCGCGTTTTTTTAATTCCGATTCAATTGCTTGATTCAGTTTAGCGGGAGATTCGGTGAGGTCAATTTCTGCGGTAATGAAATGGGTGGTCATAATTTTAAGGTTGTCCAAATTGACGATTATAAACTTCTTCTTCTTTTTCCGATTCTATAATTAAATCGGACCGGGGATAGGCGACGCATAGCAGAACATAACCTTCTTTTTGAAGATCTGGTCCTACACCCATGCCATCAGTTTGATCTACTTTTCCACCATTAATAATTTGGGCGGCACAGGTAGTACAAACCCCTGCATTGCAGGAATTTGGCAATTCTATCCCAGCGGCGGAGGCAGCGCGCAGAATCTTTTGATCTTCTGGCACTTGTATGGTGTGGGTACTACCTTGGTGACGAATTTCGACGTTGTAAGTTTGGGTCATCGTATCTGGTATCTGCTTAATTCTATTAACGGGCGATTGGTAGAGATAGCCAGTACCCGTCCAGGGATTATTTTACCGCTTTGCGGACACTTATTCTATATTAATTTCGCGGGGAGGGGGGGCGGTTTCTTCTTGTTTGAGCGTTCTGGAACCCGTTTGCATATAACCTTTGTACAAGTCAATAAAAATTCTCGAAGAGTCGGATAAGGATATTGTTTCCCCGTGGATTTTAGCTTTCATGTATCTTTTGAGCAGTTCGATGTAAGCTAATCCCAGTGCTAGGGTTAAGGTGGCGGCGGTGGATGCTGCAATCGCTCCCCCTATTACCGTACCTGCACCCGGTACCATTTTGATTAAATTGGTCACAATAAATCTGCCGGATGCGGTTACCCCGCCCGTGCCAAAAATGGCAGATAATATCGTACTGATAAATGCTTTATCAAACGGCATGCCAAAGATAACGCTGATATGTGCCAGCATGGTTGTTTGCATTGGTACTAAAATCAACGAATCGGCAAAGGGAATCGGTGCTGCCCCCACCAATGCGGAACTGGCAACATATCCGGTAACATATTTAAAAGCGGCTTCTGCTTTTAAATTAATACTCGCCATTTGTTCTTTAACAAAGGCTTTTCTTGCCACCTCCGGCAAAAGTTCAAAAGTTGCCTCTACTAAGCGTTTTAACCCGTAACTTTCTACTGGATATCTGCCTACCCGTTTAGATTCGGCTAAGACTGGAATAACATAACTAACGGGGAGATTCTTCTTTTCTAAGAAGAATATAAAATCGCTGCGTTCTTCCTCATCGACGGAGACTGCTTGAGTCAGGATGAGAATTACCGGAACTTCTTTGAGGTAAAGCGTTTTAATCCAATCTTCCTCGATGTCTTCAAAGCGGTGCGCTTCGTGGTTGATACAATACCAAACAACGTGAATGTGTTCTTTAACCGGCAGCAGTCTTTTATCTTCAATTAATTCGGCAATTTCTAGCTGGACTTGTTGAATTTGTTCGGCATCGAGTTCGAGTCCGGGGGTATCGTATACGGTAATCGGGCAATTTTCCTTAGTATATTGGCGGATGCCTTGGGTAATCGGTCTACCGACGCCGGTTTCTGCCAAGCGAGCGCGAAACACGGCGTTAATCAGCGTACTTTTTCCCACCCCCGTTTTCCCGATTACCAAAACATTACATTGCCCTACTTTAGTTTCCGCATTTTTATACGCTTCGCTTATTTTAGTTAAAATATCATCTAACGAAAAATCCCGCTCTGCCATTTCATTTTACTCCATCTTTTAATACCAATTACCAATTACCCATCACATTTGAGCCAAATGTTCTCTGAGCAATTCGTGGGTGAAGCGATAGCGATTGCCGAATTTTTGCAAAAATCTTCTTTCAGTCGCTAAACCCAAAAAACGAGAATAATTCCAGGG
Source organism: Microseira sp. BLCC-F43 (assembly GCF_041929235.1). Classification (NCBI taxonomy): domain Bacteria; kingdom Bacillati; phylum Cyanobacteriota; class Cyanophyceae; order Aerosakkonematales; family Aerosakkonemataceae; genus Microseira; species Microseira sp. BLCC-F43. The sequence goes on along the minus strand of NZ_JBHFNP010000232.1, from coordinate 32,941 downwards.
GATATAACCATTACGCCAAAGGATGAAATGGAGGACGAAACCTCGCATTCCGGCAATACCGCCCAAGGTTAGACCGATTCCGAGACGGTAGGTGCTTTTTTGAGAATTAGTCTGTAACCATTGTGGGGAAATTTGCGACATAGCAAACTCTACCTGCTTGTCTTCTTTCATTCTTTTCGCTAAAAAAACCAGCCAAGGACGAGTTGCTTCGGGGCGCGGTTCTTTTCGATAGTACCGACTTTTAATTTTCCGGGTTAGCAGCCAACGAAGGTAAGCATTTAACAAATATTTAAGACGTTCTTCCTTAGAGGGGAGGCGTTTCCAAGCGTGAATTAAAATTTCCTCGTAGGCTAAAGTCATCATGGACAAAAACAGCGGTGCTTTCACCAATTCCAGCAAGTTTGGATCGTCCTCGATAGCGTACCAAAGCTGGAGGCTGCTTGCACCGACCAAATATGCTTTAATTTGTGCCTCAGTCAAGGGTCGCAAATAGACCGCTCCCTGCAATCTTAACCGGGTTTTGCAGCGCTTATACTCTTCTAGGGGAGTGCAGACAACCAGATGCTTGACTGGATGTTCTCCTACCAGCAGCCGATTAATCGCTTGCAAACATAATTCTCGCTGCCTTGGTTCCAGTTCGTCCAATCCATCGAGTAGGGGCAGTAACTTTTGCTGCTGTATCAGTTGCTTGCCAATTTTATCCTGAATGCCATATTTTGACTTGAGTTCAGCGACGATCCAATCAGCGAGGCTGAGGTTTTTTTTCCAAGATAAAAGGTCAAATAAAACTGGAATAGGTTGTTCTGGGTCGTTTTGGGCGCGAGCGATCAAATCTTGGGCAAGTTCCAGCAGCGTGGTAGTTTTCCCGCCTCCCAACGAACCCAAAATCAGTAACTTGCCCTGTGACTCGTCAAAAACATTCGTAACGCTTTTGTCTGGAGGTAACCGAAAATTGGGACGATTGCCGATTTTAACTTCAAGATCGCAAAGTCTCGGCAAGAGTTCGGGTGGTTTTTCTTTACGCAAATCGATTGCCACGGCACTGTGCAATGACTGTTCTAGCCTTTGGTTAACCTCACGCTTGACAGCTTCTAGCAACTTATTAACTAGATGGCGATTAATTTTGGTTGACATAAGCTGCTTCCGCTTCGGGTGAAAGTTCCCCTCCAAATAAATAAGAATAGCACCCGCTTCGAGCAAATTTTCTCTAGCTTTTGGCTGTATTGCTGGAATTACGGAAATTGTAGCCTTCGGTTTGGGGTTTTGGGGCAATGGCGACGCAAATGGGTAAGCACCCCGCCAAGGTTGTGGAGAGGATGGGCGCTGAAAACCAAATAGCAAGCGAAATCCAATCACCCCAGGACTTATATCATGTCCGGTTAAACTAGGAATGACGCTCCTGACAAGGTGACACGGTGACGGGTCGAGATTTTTATTTAGGGTAATTAGGCGGACATCATATTACCCAAGGGGGTTCCTATCACCTTTGTTGCCTGCTGGGATCTATGGTTCCAAAGCGACGATTTTTCCGAGAAACCCTCACCCATCCCAGAAAACCTCTAAATAATATGAGCGAAAAAAAATATCCGCTATTTCATCCAAAACGACTATTTTTCCAGAATGGCGGATTTGGGTATGAATTTTCTACTTTAGAAGAGGCTTTGAGGTGCTACCTAGTCAACATGGAGATAGATAAAAACGATGTAGAGCTTGACGGATATTCAGTTATTGTTACCAAACGGGGTTTGAAGCAGCAGACCCGTAGAGAGTATTTTACTCCCAGGGGCTGATAGGGGCTGATAAGTTACGACAAGATTACCTCTTTTTAGACATATATCAAGGACGACTGCAAGAACTCCAACAGGACGCACTTACTGGTTGGGAAGCATCCCAACGCGGTGAAGTCGTAGATGGTGCAACTGCAATGGCACAAATCCGCGCCAAGATGCGTTCGCGCTACAGTTCAAAAGAAGTATGACTTCGTTCCGTAGCAGGAACCATCTAAAATTGCAATTAAGCAGCTGCAACCGCTTCTTGTGCGTGTCGCCGCAGCAATTCCATCAATTCATCGCGATAGTCGTGGAAGATAGAGTGACGTTTAACGGTGTGGGTGCGTGAGGGTAAATTAATCGGAATTTCTTTCCTTACCGTACCAGGACGCGCACCCAAAGCATAAATGCGATTGGAAAGAAATACAGCTTCTTCCACATCGTGGGTAATCATGAATACGGTAATATTGGTGCGCTGCCAAAGAGCGAGCATAAATTCGTGCATGGATTCTTTGGTGTGAATGTCTAATGCACCGAAAGGTTCGTCCATTAATAATACTTTAGGTTCCGAAGCTAGGGCGCGCGCGATCGCCACCCTTTGTTTCATCCCACCTGATAATTCCTTCGGCAAGGATTTAGCAAATTGAGACAATCCCACCACGCTCAAATAATAACTTGCTTGTTCGCGCCGTTCTTTCTTCGGTACGCCTTGAAGTTTGAGTCCAAATTCGGTATTTTCCTGCACCGTCATCCAAGGAAAAAGCGTGTAATGTTGAAATACCATCCCCCGATCTGGACCAGGTGCGGTGATGCGCTTGCCATCAATTTTAACTTCTCCCATTGTCGGGCTATCCAGTCCAGCAATTTGCCGCAGTAGGGTAGATTTTCCCGAACCCGATGCGCCTACCGTACAGATAAATTCCCCTTGCGCGATCGCCATGTTAATGTCTTTCAGGACGACTAACTTTCCTTGCTTTGTTTCAAAGTGCTTGTGCAGGTTAGTGATTTGCAGAAACATTGGTTAAATCTCCGTATTTTGGTAATTGGTAATTGGTAATTGGCAGGGTTTATCGTTGCTGACTTGCCCATTTACAAGAAACCCTGAGCAAGTATTGAAATAACAAATCAAACGCCAATCCGATTGCCCCGATGACAATCAAACCGACAAAAATTTCATCGGTTCTAAGAAAGCGACCCGCCACGCTAATCCGACGACCTAAACCTTCCGTTGCGGCGATTAGTTCTGAAACAATTACTAATTGCCATGCAGCGGCTAGGTTAATCCGGCAAGCATCAATAATTCCAGGCAAGACATGGGGGAAAATTACCTGAGTTAGGGTTTCCCAGCGATTTCCTCCCAAAATGTACGTAGCTTCAATCAAGTCTTTGGGGACGAACTTTACCGTATCCATCACCATCAACGAGTTGAAGAAAAACACCCCGATAAATATCAGCGTAATTTTAGGTTCTTCTCCAATGCCCAAATATAAAATTAGCAGAGGAATGAAGGCAGGGGCAGGCATGTAGCGCATTAAGCCGAACAGCGGTTCCAGTAAAGCGCGAATGCTGAGAAAACTGCCCATCAAAATACCAACTGGAATTGCAAAAACTGAGGCAAAAAAGAAGCCAACCCCCACTCGCCATAGACTCGCTACCGTATCTTTTAGGAGTTCGCGAGTCCGCCACAATCGCCCAAATGCTTCCAGAACTTTACCTGGTGAGGGTAAAAATTTGGGGTCTACGTTGCCGAAGGTTGTTACTAGCCACCACACCAGCAATGGCAAGGCAATCGATGTTATTATCAAAGCGGTATTGAGGGGTTTGGGAATATCTTCCGCCAGTCGCCAGAAAACAGTCGGGCGAATTGTTTTAGGTTTAATCAGCGATTGAATTGCTCGAGGGTTAAAGCTGTCGTTCATGATTTGGCTAATTGCTAATTGTTAATTGATGGAAGTTTAAGATTTTTTGGCTTTTTCTGCGTAGGCTTTTACGAAGCGATCGTCAAATAACCGGCTAATATCTGGTTTGGTTTTAGTTAGACCTACTTCTTTAAGGAATTTACTCATTTCTTGGGCAGCAAATGGTAACGAGTTCATATTATTACCCGGTTGAAAGGCTTTTAAGTTTTCCTCGATGGTCAATATTTTAGTTCCGTTAGCATATTGTTTGTATTCTTCCACGCTGACGCCTGCCCGTTGCGCCATAATGCTATATGCTTGTTCTTGATTTGCTTGCATAAAGTCTAATGTGGCGAACCAGGAATTTACAACTGCTTGCACTTTATCGGGGTTTTGTTCTACAAATTTGCGCGTGCAGACTAAATGATCTGAAATTGCACCGGGAAAATCTCTAGAACTGAAGAGTTCTTTACTGCCAGAAAGCTTTAATGCTTGGGTTGTAAATGGGGCGAATACTGCGGTTGCATCAACTTTTCCTGCTACAAAGGCGGCGGCGGCTTTCCCTGTTTCTAAAGGAACGAATTGAATATCTTGTGGCGATAAACCGGCTTGTTTTAGTCCTAGTAGTAATAGAAAGTGATCGACTGTGCCTTCTTCGGCGGCAACTTTTTTGCCTTTTAAGTCGGCAATGGAGTTGATGCCTTCTCGGACAATTATTTTGTCGTTGCCGGTGGAGTAGTCGTTGACTAATACTATTACTTTATCCGCGCCACCGGAGATGGAATTTACTGTATCGCCTAAGGTTTGGCTATTAGCATCTATTTGTCCGGCTGTCAAGGTACTGATAGATTCTAGATAGCCATCAAACCATTTTAAATCTACTGCAACTTTGTTGGCTTCAAATATTTTTTGTTCTTGGGTAACTTGCCAGGGAAACCAACCTGGCCATGCACTAAATCCTAAACGAACTGCACCCGCAATTGATGAAGAAGTTGTATCGGTTTCTGTTGTGGTTTTGATGTAGATGGCGGGGTTAACGCAACTTACGGTGAGGGATAAGGTGATGAGAAATAGTATGCAGTAGGTTGGTAAGGATCGCTGTTTCATATGTTTGTAGTAAGGATTTTAGTCCTTTTTATTTGAACCGCAGAGACGCAGAGAACGCAGAGAAAAGAGAAAGGAAGAGGTAGGCGATTTTAGAGGGAGAAGAGAGTTCGTAGTAAGGACTAAAGTCCTTACTACGAACTAGGCAAGGGTTAGTTGGTGGGGTGCGGTTGATGTTTGATTAATCTGAAAATGCAACCAGTCAAACCAGGTTTGTAGTCCTTGTCCTGTTTTGGCAGAAATTGGAATGATGGTGCAATCTGGGTTCATTTGGCGGACGTTGGCGATAATGCGATTTACGTCGATGTCTAAATGGGGTGCTAAGTCCATTTTGGTAATTAATAAGCAATCTGCTTCTTGAAACATGACTGGATATTTCAGGGGTTTGTCTTCTCCTTCGGTAATGCTTAAGAGGGCGACTTTGGCATGTTCGCCGACTTCAAATTCGGCGGGACAAACTAGATTGCCAACGTTTTCTACTAAGACTAAATCGAAGTCTGTTGGGTTGTATTGGTGGGCGAATTGGTGAATTCCTCCGGCGACCATTTTGGAGTCTAAATGGCAGGAACGTCCGGTGTTAATTGCGATTACTGGCACGTTGTATTGACGCAGGCGGTCGGCATCCAATTCGGTGGTCATATCGCCTTCTATTACGGCAATTTTTAATTGGTTGCTGAGTGCTGCTAGGGTGCGTTCTAGTAAAACGGTTTTACCGGCACCTGGACTGCTCATGATGTTTAAACAGGTGATGCCCCATTCATCAAAGTGAGCGCGGTTATGGTCTGCGCCTGCTTGATTGGCGTGGAGTAAATTGATTTCTAATGCTGCGTCAAATGTTTGGTGCATAGGATTCTATTGAATCAGAATGGTATTCAATCCGGTCTATTTTTAGTTCTCGTCCAGAACGAATATCTTCCATTGGGGATTTGCAGGTTGGGCAAGCGTATTGTATGCCAATTTCTGGACGATATTCTTGTTGGCAACAATGGCAGAAGGCAATTAAGGGTGTTTCGCGAATTACCAGTTTTGCTCCTTGTAAAAATGTGTTGCGCGTCTGAACTTCAAAGGCGAATTGCAAACTCACAGGTTCGACGCAAGTGAATTTTCCCACTGTGAGGTGAACGTGAGAAATTTTGGGTCGTTCTGGTTGCGATTCCCACCAATCTCTCACGGTTAGGATTAGCGCCTTGGTCATGTCGGTTTCGTGCATTTTTTTGGCTTCGATCTTACGTCCACGCGACTAATTCCGGTTGTGATTCTGGATGGATATAGGCAGGTTTTTGTTTACGCGGTAGTTGTCCTGATAAAACTAAATGCGCCATCGTGTCGCAAATTACCCGCGTTGCCATTAGCGATGTAATATCGCTGATATCGTAAGGGGGAGAAACTTCGACTACTTCTAATCCGCAAATCGGGGTGCGTTGCAGGATTTTTCCTAATAAATGAAGTGCTTCGCGGGGCAAAAGTCCACCTGGTTCGGGCCATCCCGTACCGGGGACAAATCCGGCATCGATGCAGTCAATATCGAAACTTATCCACACGCAATCGGTGCCATCGGTTGCTCTTTCTATGGCAAATTCTGCGGCGGCATCGAGTCCCATTTCAGTAATATCGGTTACCGTGAGGATATTTATTGCTCTTTCTCGACAAACTTTGACGCCTTGACGCGGTACTTGCCATCCTCCAATCCCCAGTTGTACTAAGTTTTTAGCGGGGGCATTTTTCATATTTGTGGCATGAAACCAGGGGCAAGTATGCATCCGTTCGTCTAAATCTGTTTCCTGGGTATCCACGTGGCGATCGAAGTGGATAATGCCGACTTTTTTATCGCCTAAGTGCCGACAAATTCCCCGCACTGTGGGAAATCCAATCGAGTGATCGCCGCCCAAAACTATGGGAAATGCTCCCGAATTAAAGATGTGGGCGACGCCTTTGGAAATCTGGTCGAATGACTTTTCGATGTTAGCTGGAATCGTGAAAATATCGCCGACATCGCAAAGGGTAATTTGCTCGCGCAGGTCAATTCCTAATTCAAAGTTGTAGGTGCTATATAAAGCAGAAATGCGGCGAATTCCTTGGGGACCAAATCGCGTTCCGGGGCGATAAGTTGTGCCGGAATCGTGAGGAACTCCGACAATTGCTACGTCATATTCGCCCACTTTGCGAACGTCTTCTAAATAGGGCGCTTTGAGGAAGGTGTTGATTCCGGCATAGTGGGGTAATTCGCCGCGCGAGAAGGTGGGAATCGTGCGATCGCGTATGCTATCTGCCGCTTCCAGTCCATATTCTAGCCCCTTCGATACTTCCTGTTGCCACCCCGTCAATGGTAGTCGCGATTCCATCTCTAACGCCCGTTGCGCTTGATTTGGCACCTGTCCGTTTTGATCGGGACTTTGAAATAAGGGGTTTTCTGAAGGATTTTCCGTCATTTTGATTCCTCTCGCTGTTTTCAAAACATTTAGGACTGACGCAAAGAAACCGGGTTTCTATGAAAATCGCTTTGAAACTAAAGATCCACGCAGAAACTTTGGTGATAGGATCGTCGGTAAGCCAAAACAAACGAATGGAGAAAACCCAGGAGGGAACAAACTCAGCCTGAGTGACTGATGGTATTCCTCCCGGGCTTTTCTCCCGCCGTGTAACTGGCTAATCCTTCTCTAACAACCAAAAAACTTAGGATAGCCAGCCTACTTCTCTCGGACCAGCATTTGAATTATTCAAACCGGAACCCTAGAAGTTGTTAAATTTTCCCTCTTTTTTGTTTGAGAATTACCGCAGGACTCAACGCTTTGCTCGCATCGGTAATCTAGGCGAATCTGTGTAAAATTACAGAGTAATTTTCTGCAACTCCTGGTAAGCTAACAGTTAATTTAATATTTAATTGTATTTAAAGTTACAAAATTGTGAGATTTAGGAGTAAAAAAATATGAAGTTTACTTGACAAAAAGAACGAGTGCGGCTTATGTCTTGGGAGCAATCGCACTTTAACCCAAATGGTAGAGGACAAAAAATTCATCAGGACTTACGCTCTTCGGAGGTCAGAAACCCGGTTTCGACCTTGTTCGCGCTAGCGTTGGGAGGCATATCTCTGGTTCCCAAACCAACGATTTTTCTTAGAAACCGGGTTTCTTTTAGTCCATTCAGTAATTGCTTTGTAATTAAAGATGACGGAGACTGCACTAGACAAATTTTGGGAGTTAGTATGGGGAGCAATCGCTCTCGACACATCTGCATTTGAGCAGATTCAAGTTGTGCCCTTTGGAACGATAACTGCACTGTTGATTACCTTGATAGCAGGATTTTCCCAAGCGATAGGTCAGGGGATTGTTCTATTTATCAATCGCGTCAAACCGATTCGGTTTATCCTCAGTTTAATCATTGCGGCGCTGTTATTTGCGTTTAGCTACATTTTTTGGGTACTTAGTACTTGGGTGGCGAGTATAATTCTGTTTGCGATCTATCCTTCCCTCACAGCATTCACGGCAATTGCCAGCGTTTTGGGACTTGCTTATGCACCCCAAATGTTGAGTTTTTTCGTCGCGCTGCCTTACCTGGGCGTGCCGATTTCGGTAATACTATCATTGTGGAGTTTTTTAGCATTTTTAACCGGATTAAAGGTGGCATTAGGTTTAGGAACTTGGCAAACATTTTGGTGTAGCGTATTGGGGTGGGCGGTGTTTCAAATATCCCAACGCACCATCGGGCGTCCGTTGATAACTCTCGGTCGTTGGTTAGAAACTACAGCTGCCGGAGTTAATTTAGTCACTAACCTGCAAGCTTTAGAGGAAATCGTGCAAAACGGACTGCAAGGTAGAATAGCTACCAGAGTACGTCAACGGGGAGGTAAACGTTGAATAAACGATTCAAATTTCTGTTACTCGGTGCAATCGTCTGCACCTCCGTTGTCGTTTTCCCCCAGTTAAAGCCACTATATTTGGCGGCATACGCAGTTTTAGGATATAGTTTGGATCTGGTAATTAACCTGCTGTTTATTAGCGCGATTGCAATTATTTTTGCCGCGTTTCTCTCCCCCCTAGAAGCACTAGGATGGTGGGCGGGATGGTACGGCGATCAAGTCGATAAAAATCTCGATCCGGGTACTTTAGCAGAACCCCTCCCGCCTGAAACAAAAGTCTTTCGTTATGTTATCTACCTCGATGGAATTGCCCAAGCTGAATCCAGATATTTCCCAGATGTAGAACAATTTGTCGATGAATTAGCCGCCCGCTTGCCCGATGATATCCTAATTATTCGCGGGTTAATGCCCTATTCTCCCATGAATCGCCCCTTGACAAAAGACCGATTATTATCATTTTTTTGGCGCTTAGCTGAGCGACTGCAAATGTCTACATCTGTCGGTATTTTCGGCGCTTTAATTGGCTGTACGATTAATATTCGCAATACTTTAGTTGTCACGGTTTCTGCCGACCAACGCTACGGTCCGATCTACAATCAAGGAACCGCACAGGTGATGTATAACAGCCTCATCACTCACGGTTACCAACCTGAAAGTGGCATACCAATAACTTTAATTGGTTACAGCGGTGGCGGGCAAATTGCCATGGGTGCAGCGCCTTATTTACGGCAAGCTTTGGATGCACCGATTGAGGTAATTTCTATATCCGGCGTGCTAAGCGGTAATACAAATGCTTTGCAGTTAGAACATCTTTATCACCTCGTCGGCGATAAAGATTTTGTCGAAAGGGAAGGACCAGTTTTGTTTCCCAAGCGCTGGCAAATCTTCTTTTTATCCTATTGGAATCGCGCCAAACGTCGGGGTAAAATTAGCGTCATTTCCCTGGGACCTGTGGGTCACAACGGCGCTGGAGGACCGTTTGATGCGAATCGATTTCTACCCGATGGTACTACTAGCTTTTTACAGCAAACTGTTGATATCGTTGAGGGAATTATTTTAGATAAATTCCCCTTTGCTCAGAAGAATCCTAGAAGGAAACCCAGCAATTACCAGCGGTATTGGTCAGCGCCGTTTAATCAACCGAGTTATTATCCGATTCAACAATCTGTTAACTTGGAAAATTATCGCGCCATCGCACCCTGGATGGGTCGTTTAATTCTACCCAAACCAGAGGAACGCCGCCAAGTAAAAGGAGTGTTTTTTGAAGTCCATCACGCTCCTACTGAATATCAACATTTAGTCGGACAAATTGTTAATTTGCGTTGGAGCGATGCCCCATCTGTGCAAGCTTACGTCCGCCACGTGACTAAAAGCGTCCACTTTTCTGAAGAAACAGAATATAGCATCAGCCAAGGTTATATTCATCCAGAACGACTGAATCATTGGCAACAAGTCGATCCGTTGGAGTCACTAGCAGGCGCAAGACCCCATGATGATGTTATTGTCAAGTTGCCCGAAGTCGTTGCTATTGTCGAAAGGACAGATAGGAAACGCGGTTCTTTATTTATATCAAAAGAACCCGTCCAAATTACCGGGCGTTATTATGCTTTGGTGAAAATTTTACACCCGCTAGAAGATGGGTCAGATTGTTTCCGAGTGGTTCATTTTAATCGCCAATCGCAACAATTTGATGGAGTGGAAGACAGGGTGCGAATTCCGCAAGTTGTCGCCGATATCAATGGCGTTTTCCCTTCCACAAATCGCGATATGGAAAAGTCTCCGGTCAACGAAACGGGGTGGTATATTTATGGGGCAAAGGATAAAAATGGGATGTTCGTCGTGCAAGCGATCGCGCCCCGCAGGTTGTTGCGATTGCAACCCGATGAGATAATTTTCGGCAAAAAAGCGGCGCTGAATTACCTGAAAAAAGAATCTTGGCAGGTAGAAGGACAAAAAGGCAAAGTATCATCCGTTCTTTTAAGTCCAAAACATCAAGAAATCCAGGCGGCGATAGAGGAATGGCAAGAAGGCGATCTCGCGTTACTGATTCACGTCTACGGCGGCATTGGCGGTAGAAAGCGCGAACCGGCGGCTAAAACTCCCATATTCTTCGGTCATTTTGCCTATGGAATTGCGCGGGTAGTGCGCGAACCAATCGCGGATGAATTATGCTTTGATATCGAATATTGTCAGGTTTATACCCACAACATCGATGGCATAATTGCCGGGACAAATGCATGGTGTCGTTTTTTGGGAGATCGCCAGTGGGGATGGCTGGGAACGCGCCCGGTTTCAGATATCATAATTAAACTGGATGCGGTAACTGAAAACTACGATATCCAAGGATTGAAACGCTCTCCGTTACTTACCCTCATCTATTATTTAGAAATCGCAATGGCACGCTACCGAATTGGAGATGGAACGGGTGGAACTTATGTAGGTCCCGCAAATAACTGTTCCCAAGATTCCAATCAAGCGCTATATGGTGCGATCAAAAACATAGAAAATGCGATTACAGCCAATCCCAATTTAGCAGAATGGCTAAGCAACAATCCCGAACAAGCTCAGCGGTTTGAACAGTTAGTAAAACTAGGAAATTCTATTAATCGCAGACTGCTACCTTTTGGCACTGCTCGTGCTGACTGGCAAAATAATATTGAGATGTTGGGAATTAGTATAGAAGACAATCCGATTGAAGCGCTTTTAAGAGGTTTATTGAGTTGGCGAACCATGTTACCCCGTTTAGCTAGCGAGACGATTGCTAAGAGGTTTCTGTTGCGCGATGCATCGATTTGGGTACTTCGCACCAATCAAGTGGGAGGATACGATCCTGATATTGAACCCATTGCGCCTACAGAAATTGGTTGGTAAGAAACCCGGTTTCTTGAATAATACCTTCGCCAAACAGCCGACACCCTTCAGGGTGTCGCTATACAAACTTTGGCTGCCTACGCAGTCTGTAAGAACTTCAGCCCGCGTACCGCTGACGCGGAACCCGAAGGGTAGGCGGGCTTCGTTTGTGTAGCCCCAGGTTTTAACCCCAGGACTTACGCAAAGAAACTTTGGTGATACGAAAAATCGTTGGTTTGGCAACCAGAGATCAAGGTCTCACCAAAGTTTCTTTTCTCGTCGTGCGTAAGTCCTGAACCCTTGTCGTTACCCACATTTTTTCACCAGTCTGATTAACAGTTTCGGCGCTAGCCCGCCTGGGATTCAAATCCCAGGCTAATAGCAAAAGTCCGTTAAAACAAACTAATATTTTCCAGCAGTCCACTTGAGTGGACTTTAGCTAAAAGCCCTTGGAATTTATTCCAAGGGCTTTTATGGGTAGCGACAAGGCTGTGAGATCTGGGTAACGACAAGGGTTTTAACCTGGGGGCGTTTGAGAAAATTGGCGCAGGTATTGTTGAAGAAACCGGGTTTCTGGATCTGCGCCACTCGGGTAGCTCCTCTCGTTCCCAGGCGTAACTCCCATGAGCAATTAGCAATTAGCGATTAGCAACTTCCGGTTTGCAACGGAGGCCGGGGACGCTCTCAGTTTTAATTATGGGTGAAAAGCCGGACATCATATAAGTAAAAATACTTGGTTAATTTGTCAGGACTTACGCACTACGAGCTTATCACCTTTGTTTCTTCGTTCTCTGGTTGCCACACCCAGGATTTTACGTAGAAACCCGGTTTTTTTGCGTAAGTCCTGTTTGTGAATATACCGTAAAAATACGGTAAAGCTTTAGTGAACTTACAATCCAGTTTGAATCAACATGATAAATTTACTGAAGTAGCTTGGTAAATGCGAGAAAATTAAACGGTCAGGGTCAATGAAAATACTTAAATCAAGTGGCTGGCAGGATAACTATCAGCACATTTGGCTGAAAGAATAGTTTTAGAAAGCCTTGTTACAGCAGGAAAAAACTGCACCGTATTAACGAACATTGATGACAAGCTAATAGCTGTTGTCGATTCATTTGGTCAAAAATCGACAAAAAGATACGAGTTAGTTGCAACAGAAATACCCCTAATTCATAGGGGAAAATCCCGTTCGCACTTATTCTCTGTCACCCTTTGCATTCTTCTTTATAAAACACTCAATTTGCTAAGGAAACATGATGAAAATACTCAATACTTGCAAAGTTGGTATGGCGCTGATTGCCGCAGCATTCTTGGGAATAGCTACCTCCCAAAGAGCCGATGCTATCAGTTTTTATCTCACAGACGTGGGTACGCTGGGGGGTAACAATAGTTATGCCACAGATATTAACGAGTATGGTCAGGTGGTTGGTACTTCATACACCGCTGATGGGCAATCTCGCGCCTTCTTGTGGGACAACAGCAGCGGCATGACTAACCTGGGTACACTCCCCAGTAACTATAACTATTGCTATAACTATGGCTATGGCTATGGCTCTTGCTATAGCTCCAGCTCTAGTAATGCCACAGCCATTAACGACTATGGTCAGGTGATTGGTAATTCTTCAACCACCTACTATGGGGGGTACTATGGGGGGTACTATGAGCAAAATCTCTTCTTCTTCGACAAGAGCAGCGGCATGATTAGGGTGCCTACACCGGGGGGTGGCTATAGATCTATTTCTGCCACTGCCATCAACAACTATGGTCAGGTAATTGGTAACATATACGACTACTATGGGTTATATCCCTTCTTCTGGGAAAAGAGCAGCGGCATCACCTACCTGGGTACAGCAAGTGGTTACTTTGACGATCGCTATAGCTCTGCCTCTGCCATCAACAACTATGGTCAGGTCGTTGGTACTTCATCCGGTTATTACAGTTATTATGGGGGCTACCTTAATTATCGGCAATATCCCTTCTTGTGGGAAAAGAGCAGCGGCATGATTGACCTGGGTAGTCTGGGGGGTAACTATGGCAGAGCCTCTGCCATCAACGATTTAGGTCAGGTGGTTGGTACTTCATACACCGCTGATGGGCTTCGTCGCGCCTTCTTGTGGGAAAAGAGCAGCGGCATGATTGACCTGGGTACATTGGGGGGTAACTATGGCTATGCCTCTGCTATCAACGATTTAGGTCAGGTGATTGGTTACTCAACCACCGCTGATGGGCTTCCTCGCGCTTTCTTCTGGGACAAGAGCAGCGGCATGATTAACCTGGGTACGCTGGGAGGTTACGATAGCTATCCCACAGCCATCAACAACTATGGTCAGGTGATTGGTTACTCAACCACCGCTGATGGGCAATATCGCCCCTTCTTCTGGGACAACAGCACCGGCATGAGTGACCTCAACGACTTGGTGTCTGCTCCTGGCTGGATACTAAACAATGTAGTAGGCATCAACAATGCGGGACAGATCGTGGGCAATGGCTCTTACAATGGTCAATCGCGAGCCTTCGTCTTAACGCCCAAGTCTGTTCCCGAACCTTCTTCTACACTGGCATTCTTAACATTGGGTGCTGTGGGTGCTGGTGCGGCGTTTCGCCAGCGGCAGCAACAGGAAGCTTCTAGCCGCAACTAAACCCGGTTCCTCTGGTTCCCAGGCTCCCGCCTGGGAACCAGATGGCTCCCGCCTGGGAACCAGATGCGGTGGGTTGCCGCCTCCCCAGGGGTGCAAGATCTAAATAGATTCAGATCTTGCATCAGTCTCATACCCCGCCCGGAAATAAATTTCCGGGCTAATAGCTCAAGTCGGTTAAAACCGACTCAATGCCATCAAACCAGTCCGTTTTAACGGACTTTCGCTATTAGCCTGGGAATTTATTCCCAGGCGGGTAAGCGGGTAGGCGCAAGATCTAAATAAACAAACCTACACCCAATCAAAGGTTTTAGTAACCGCCTTTTTCCACTGTGCATACTTAGCTTCTCTCACCTCAACCATCATATTAGGTTGCCAAGTTTTATCGATTCCCCAGTTGTTTTGCAACTCGTTAATACTACTCCAAAAACCCGTTGCCAAACCCGCTGCGTAAGCGGCTCCCAGCGCTGTAGTTTCTGCTACTAAAGGACGAATCACCGGCACGCCTAAAACATCGCTCTGAAACTGCATTAAAGTTTCATTTCCCACCATCCCTCCATCGACTTTAAGCGCGGTTAACTTCACTCCTGAATCTTGTTCCATTGCATCTAAAATTTCCCTCGTTTGCCATGCAGTTGCTTCTAAAACTGCTCTGGCAATATGACCTTTTTGCACGTAGCGGGTAAGTCCAACTATTGCACCCCTGGCATCAGCACGCCAATAGGGGGCAAACAATCCCGAAAATGCTGGGACAAAATAAACTCCGCCGTTATCTTCTACTAAATTAGCCAGCGCTTCGACTTCTGCGCTAGTGGAAATCATGCCCAAGTTATCGCGCAACCATTGTACCAATGCGCCTGCGATCGCTACACTCCCCTCCAAAGCATAAACCGCTTTTTCCTCGCCCATTTTATACGCCACAGTAGTCAGCAACCCACTTGCAGAAGCAATCTGGTCATACCCTGTATTTAGTAACATAAAACAACCCGTACCATAGGTGTTTTTAGCCTCACCGGGATGGAAACAAGTTTGCCCGACTAACGCCGCCTGTTGGTCGCCTAAATCTCCCGCAATCGGCACTCCTGCTAAACGACCAACACCATGACCGTAAACTTGGGAAGAAGGGCGAATTTCTGGTAGCATCTGGTGGGGAATGTCGAGAGTTTCCAAAATTTCCTTATCCCAATCTAAGGTGGCTAAATTCATCAGCATAGTGCGACTGGCATTGGTTACGTCGGTAATGTGCAATCCCCCTTGAGTACCGCCGGACAAATGCCAAATTAAAAATGTATCGATGTTGCCAAAAATCGCATCGCCGGATAAAGCTGCGGCGCGCAAACCTGTTATATTATCTAACATCCACTTAATTTTAGGGCCGCTAAAATAGGTGGCGAGTGGTAAACCAACTTGGGCGCGGAAACGGTCTATTCCCCCATTTTGAGCTAGTTCGTTACAGATATTATCGGTGCGGGTATCCTGCCAAACTATGGCGTTATAGTAAGGTTTTCCTGTGTGTCGATTCCAGACTACAATTGTTTCGCGCTGATTCGTAATGCCGATGGCGGTAATCTCTTCAGGGGCGATATTTCCTCGGTCTAAAGCTTCATCGATAACCGTTTGCGTGCGCGACCAAATTTCGGTTGGGCTGTGTTCTACCCATCCGGGGTTAGGATAAATTTGTTCGTGTTCTTTTTGCGCGAAAGTCACAATTTTTCCTGCTTTGTCAAAAATGATAAAGCGGGTGCTGGTTGTTCCAGAATCGATGGCAGCAATGTATTTTTTCACGGTTTTTTATGGTGAGTTTTTCTCTGGTTATATTGCATTTTATCATTAGCCATTACTTAAGGAACCGCTCCAGACGCACGAACCGGGGTGAAGAGAAAAGAAGAAGGTAGGTAATGTTAGAGGTGTGCAGACCATTAGCTATTACCTATTACCTATTACCTATTACCATTAACTTGCTCGTTGCGTTCGATCCGTCCATTTCCACAAACTACCCTCAAGTTAGATTCAGAGTAAATTGGCGTTACCGTACCCTGTTCTTGACAGCGTTTTAGATAAATTTGCACGACTTTATCCAGCGGGTTTTGTCGCAAACAATCTGCAAACAGTTGTTCCGCTTCTCTCAATTTTCCTGAACTATAGTTAGACAAAGCTTCTAAAAATATTGGTAAAGTTGCTAACTTGCCCTCTTTAATTTCTGGACGTTCGGTTTCAAACACTTCATAAACTGTCACTAATTCTGATTTTCCCTTAACTTGGACGCGGTCGATCAGGCGAATTGCATATTGATGGGATTGATTCAATTGTACAAAAGTTTGGTGAGTAATTAACATCGGGGCTTGATAAGATTTTGTCAAATTTTCCACCCGCGAGGCTAAATTCACCGCATCGCTAATCACCGTCCCATCCATCCGTCTTTGTCCCCCAACGGTTCCCAGCATCAAAGACCCGGTATTAATTCCAATGCCGATGCGAATGGGTGCATAGCCCGCTCTGATGCGATTTTGATTATAATCTTCTAGGCGTTGTAACATGTTAATTCCTGCTTTGACAGCATCATCTGCCCCACCGCTAAACAGTGCCATAATTCCATCGCCAATATATTTATCAATAAACCCATGATTTTGAGCGATCGCAGGTTCCATCGTCGATAGATAAGAATTAATAAATTTAAAATTCTCCTGGGGAGTCATGGTTTCAGAAAGCGTCGTGAAGTTGCGAATATCGGAAAACAGCACTGACATTTCTTGTTGCACCGCATCGCCTAATTTCACATCCACCAAGCTTTGGTGTCCCAACAAGGAAAGAAATTCATTCGGTACAAACCGTTTAGCCGCATTAGCTAATTCCGATTCAGCGTACAGCGCCAGTTCCAAATTGCAATTGAGTTCAAACAGTTCTGAAATAAATTTTGCCCGGTCTTCTTCTGCTTGTTTCCGTTCCGTAATGTCTTGTAACGTGTTAATTGCATAGGCAATTTCTCTCTGGGAATCATAAATAGGCGTTGCGTAAACTTCTAGGGGTATAATCTTGTCACCTTGGCGAACTTCTAGATCGTCAGCGGTGACGCTTTTGCCATTCAACGCCTGGATAATCGGCAACTTTTCAGTTGGGTACTGCTGGTCTTTACCTGCTTGATAAACTTGATAAACCTCTGATAATTGCTCCAAGGTTATACCAGGCACAACTCCTTTACCCAATAATTCTTTTGCCTGCTGATTAATGTAGTAAGCTTTGCCTTGTGTATCCAAAACAGCAACGCCGATTGGCATCGCTTCTAAAAACTGTTTCAAGCGATTTTCATTTTCTTGCAGTTGGGAAATTAGCGCGGCTTGTTCGCTGTTTAATCGCGCCAGCAATTGATTCATTTCCTGAAGTTTGGCATTTTGTTCTGCTAGCTTTTTCTCCTGAAAATAGCTATCAATTGCTTTTTCTACGGTCAATCTTAAGTCTTCTGCTTCCCAGGGCTTGGCAATATAACGATATAAATTTGCCTGATTAATTGCATTAATAACTGCTTCTATATTGGCTTGACCCGTGAGCATTATTGTCACGGTTTTAGGTGATTTTTGCCGAACAATTTTTAATAACTCATCTCCTTTCATACCGGGCATAATCTGATCGGAGATGACCAAAGGAACTTCATATTTATTTTCTAGCAATTCATCCAATATTTCTAAAGCTTCTTCCCCTCCTTCTGCTGTTTCTATCGTATATTTGCCCGCGAAAAATATTCGCAGCTCTCGTTCCAGACTTTCCAGGATAGTCAGTTCATCATCTACGCAGATAATTGCGGGCTTTTTCATGATTTTGAGAGTCCAGATCGAATGGTTTCAATTAATTCTTTAGTATTCCAGGGTTTGGTCAAGTAAGCATGGATATTCGCTTCGTTGATAGCACGTTCAACTGCTTCTCGATCTGCTTGTCCAGTTAATAAAATCGTATTTACCTCTGGAAATCTATGATGAATTAAAATTAAAAGTTCATCGCCTTTCATTCCCGGCATCAACCAATCGGATACAAGCACTACAATTTTTACGCTATCTTCGACTAATTCCTCAATTACTTCTAAAGCCTCGTCAGCACTTTCAGCAAATTCATAGAGATATTGATTCTTAAATGCTTTTTGCAGTTCGATTTCAAGGCTTTCTAAGACAGTGACCTCATCATCTACGCATATAATGGCTGACTTAGGCATTGCTGGCTTCCTGTTGCAAATGGATATAGTTAAGACTCTAGCATCAAATCCCTGGCTTAAGCAAGGCTAGGATTCTCGTTGAAATTTATTGGTAAAAACACGGTAAATGTTGTTTGACCCGTCAGGGATGAAACTGCAATTTTTCCCTGATGTTTTTCAACTATTTTTTTGACAATATCCAATCCCAAGCCGCTGCCTTCTCCCGGGGGTTTTGTTGTAAAGAATGGCTCAAATATTCGGGGCATAATTTCTTCGGGTATCCCACAGCCACTATCGGTAATCTGGACTTTGATAAATCTTTCTTGCTGAGTCACATCAATTTTTAAGGTTCCCCGATTACTCATCGCTTGCACGGCATTGTGAATTAAATTTGTCCAAACTTGATTCAGTTCATCGGAGTAGCACCAAATCGGCGGTAATTCTTGATAGTTTCTGATGACTTCTACCCCCTGTTTGAGTTGATTCTGGTAGAGGGTTAATACGGTTTCAATTCCTTCAACGATATTCGCCTGTACTTTTTCCTCAAAATTGTCGTAGCGGGCATAACTTTTGAGGGCAAACACGATTTTGGCAGCCCGGTCTGTAGCAGTCATAATAGTTTTGGTACTTTTCTGAAAACTAGCCAAGTCATAGGCTGTTTTGAGCAGCTTGTCCCGGTCTGGGTCTTGCAGTAAGCGTAAAAAGGGTTGAATATCGTCGTAAATACCAAGAGTGACTAGAGTACTGGCAAGGTTATCGGCGTCTTCTATTCCCATTTCTTCTAGCTGCTGCTGCAAAGCTTTTCTGATTTGGCGTTTTTCTTTACTAGAGAAGGAGGTTGTTTGTTGGCTAGACTTTTCCATTAAGGCAAAGAAATCCTGTTGATTTTCAGCAGAAAGTCCTTGAAAAAATTCCGGTAATGTCTGCAAGTTTTCGGCGAAAAAGCCAGCAATATTGTTGATAGATGAGCTAATCGCGCCCAGTGGGGTATTAATTTCATGGGCAATGCCCGCAATTAATTGTCCCAAGGCTGCCATTTTTTCTGATTGAATTAATTGAGCTTGGGTGGATCTGAGTTGGTGCAAGGTTGTTGTTAATTCTTCATTTTTCTTTGACAAGCTTCTTTGCAGGTTGCGAATTGCTAAGTGAGCTGCCACCCTGGCTAAAACTTCTTCTACTTGAAAGGGTTTTGTGATATAATCAACTCCACCAATGGCAAAAGCTTTGACTTTATCTAGCACTTCGTTGATCGCGCTAACAAAAATAACCGGAATGTCTTTGGTTCGCTCATCAGTTTTGAGTTGTTCGCAGACTTCGTAACCGTTCATTCCCGGCATCATAATGTCTAGTAAAATTAAATCGGGTGGCATTCCCTTAGCAGCGGATAGGGCAAATTTACCGTTGGGGGCGGGTCGAACTTCGTAGCCTTGTTTGCTCAAAATATCGATTAACAGGTGCAGATTCGCTGGGGTGTCATCAACGACTAAAATGTTGCCTTTAAATTTGTCAGTTTGCATGGTTTTATCGGATGTTAGGGGTTAGTTGTTAAGAGTTGATTGGCAGCTTCAATCAGTTGCAGAATCTTGTCGTACTCGAAGTTATCGAGACAATGGGCGATGGCTAGGGCGATCGCATCGTCCTGGGTGCGGATTTGCGCGATCGCATCCTCCATTAACTTCATATCTCCCATCAAAATCGCCTCTTCTAGCTTTTTCAGCCATTCGGCGGGTAAAGATGCGAAGTCTTCCCCACTCAATACATTTTCCTCCTTAGAAGCCTCGCTTGTCGTAGGTTCCTCATAAATGTAACGCACCCCCAAATGCTGACTCATCGCGGCAAACAATTCGGCTTCCCGAAACGGCTTGCTGACGCAATCATCAAAACCAGCCGACAAAATCGCCGCCCGTTCCTCTTTAAACACGTGGGCAGTTAATGCAATAATTGCCATCGCTTCCCCCTCCAGTTTGGCGCGAATTTGTTGCGTTGCTTCGTACCCGTCCATTACCGGCATTCGCAAATCCATCCAAATTAAATGCGGTTTCCAACTCTGCAAAACCTCAAGCGCTTTGAGTCCATTCACCGCTTCTTTCACCTCAAAACCCAAAGGTTGCAGTAACTTGATCAGCAGTTGGCGGTTTTCCCAGCCATCCTCCACCACCAGCAAGCGATAAGTCGGTTGTGCGGCTGCCAATCCAATGACGCGACGCAGGGGTACAGTCACCTCCACCTCCGCCGCCGCCGCCAGAGTCACTTGAATGTCAAACGCAAACGTCGTTCCCTCACCCACCGCCGAGCGAACTAAAGTGAGGTCACCCCCCATCAAGCGCACAAAAGCACGGCTAATCGGCAAACCTAAACCCGTGCCTTCTTGAAACCCCCGATTGGTTTTACTCTGCACAAACGGTTCAAATAAATCTTCCATCTCTTCAACAGGAATGCCACAGCCAGTATCTTCAATTTCAAAATGCAATTGGTAATGGGTATTTGGTAATTGGTAATTGGAATTATCTTTTTCTTTTCCGATTAGCCATGAGCCATTAGCCATTAGCACTCTGACTGTCACGCCGCCTCGCTGGGTGAACTTGAGTGCATTGCCAAGCAAGTTAATCAAAATTTGGCGCAATTTTCGCTCGTCGGTATTTACGTGTTGGGGAACTTCCGGACTGCGTTCAAACTGTAGCTTCAAGCCTTTTTCCGTGGCCTGTAGTTGGAACATTTGCTCGACGCTATCTAACAACTGATAAAAGTCAAAAGCGTTTTCCATTAGCAACATTCGACCAGACTCGATTTTCGACATATCGAGAATGTCGTTAATTAATGCCAGCAGATGTTCTCCACTGCGACTGATGATGTTGAGATTTTCCCGGTAGGAGGGAGAAAGCAATGAATCGCATTTCATCAATTGGGCGAAGCCGAGAATAGCATTAAGCGGCGTCCGCAATTCGTGGCTCATTGTGGCTAAAAAAGTACTCTTGGCTTCGTCAGCTGCTTCTGCC
This sequence comes from Microseira sp. BLCC-F43, assembly GCF_041929235.1. Classification (NCBI taxonomy): domain Bacteria; kingdom Bacillati; phylum Cyanobacteriota; class Cyanophyceae; order Aerosakkonematales; family Aerosakkonemataceae; genus Microseira; species Microseira sp. BLCC-F43. Next base: position 11,652 of record NZ_JBHFNP010000232.1, on the reverse strand, counting down.
GCTTCTTTTGCTTCTAACAATTCGGCGGTGCGTTGTCGCACTCGTTCTTCTAAATCTTGGGCTTGTTGTTGCAATTGAGCTTGAGATTCTTTGAGTTCGGCAGTGCGTTGTTCGACCCGAGTTTCTAACTCGGCGTTCGTTTTTTCTAGAGCGGCAAAAGACTCGCGTAACTGCCTTGCCATTTGGTTAAAAGACTGGGCTAAAACTGTTAGCTCTTGCGTTCCTCGTACCTCTACTTGTTGGTCGAGTTCGCCGCTAGCAATATTCTGACTCGCTTGACTCAAACGCAGCATTGGTTTCCCGATCCAGTGCGCGGTGGAGATAGCCAGTAATATGGATAAAGCCAGCGCTCCCGCACACAGGAAGATGGTGGTGCGAGTGTTAATATTTATTTGCTCCATGAAATCTGCTTCTGGAACCACGACCGCAATCAGCCAATCTAAGCCTTTGCCATCTTGGAATGGCAAAACTTTGATAAATTGCCGCTCTCCATTGATTTTAAAATTCAGCTGCGCTTGAGTTTGAATTTGGCTAAATTTGGAAAAACGAGTGGCGAGATATTGAACGGTAGATCGCGTCAAATGGTTGCGACTTTCAGCGGCTTTAAACTGTTGTTTTAGATTCCCTTTGATGCGGAACGGAAGTTCAGAGGTTGAAGTGGCTAGCAGATTTCCATTTCTTTCGATAATAAAGGCTTGTCCGGTTTTACCAATTTTGAGGCTATTTAAAAATTCCCCGATAGAATTGAGCCGTAAAGTACTAATCAATCCGCCTTGAAACTGCTCTCCTGTTGGGCTGTAAACTGGTTGAATAGCACTGATGAGCAAAGTCGGTTCTATCAATGATACGTGAACGGTAGTCCAAGTCTGTTTGCCAACTTTAGCAACATCTTTATACCAGTTAGCATTTGTGAGATTGAATTTTTTGCTGAGAAAAATCGTCGTGCGATCGCCTTGGCTATTGGTGTTGTAAGAAAAGAAATTAAACCCTGTAAAATTGTCAACTACGTTAATCTTCAGCGAGCCATTTTCCAGCTTTTCCCCGCCGCGGTATTTTCCTTGCTCGTTGCCAACGCCAATAAACAGCATAGAAGGATATAATTGGACTTGCTGCCAAAGGTATTTCTCCCAAGCTGGCAAGTCTTGCATATTCAGTAACCCTAGCTTCACAGCATTCAAGTTAGTTTGATTAATTTGATGGGGAGTTATCAGGTAATTTTGCAAATTTTGCTCAACTCTATTGCCCACCTCGTCCATCAACCGATTTGCTAAATCATTGACTGCCTTTTGTCCATTTCTGAAGGAAAAATACCCGACTAAACCGACTGTAGCAAAAATTTGCAGCACAAAAGCGATCGCCAGAACGGTTCCCAGGGACAACTTGCTAGTTATTTGTGCAACGATAGGATTGGGACTTTTGTGTGACATAGAGATATTTTTATTTTTTGAGCATTTTTACAATTTTACATAGGCTGTGCTGTGCCTTCTGGTATTACAGCCAAAACCTTGTCGTAGTCGAAGTTATCGAGACAAGATTGAATGGCAAGAGCCAGGGGTGCATTTTCGGTCTGAATTTGGTCTAAAATGCTTGCGATCGCTCTCATATCCACATTCTCTATAGCTTGTTTCAGGTTATTCACCCATTCCGTCGGCAGTGCCGCCATTGCCTCTCGCGTCAGTAGTTTTTCTCCATCTTCTCTCACTTTACCCGCTGATATCATGTCCGGTCGATTCGCTATCATTTCCTCCTCTGTGAGAAAACCCTCTCACTCTCTCACCTGCTCACCTTACATCTGATATTATTTTATTTTTTATTAAATAAATAAAAGTAGGTTGCTTCACATCTTGCACCTTTCTCAATAAGGCTTTAGAAACCCGGTTTCTGACCTTGGTGCAAAATCTGAGTTTCGGCACTTTTGAGACTCGATAATCGTTATTCTGGAGGGTTATTATGTGCAATTAAATTTAAAATCTTGTCGTACTCAAAGTTTTGGATGCAATTTGCGATCGCCTCTGCCAGTTCTGGATTTTGGTCACGAATGCGATCGCTCTCTTGGGCAATTAAATTTAAGTCAATATTAAGGATTGCCTGTTCCAAATTAGCGACCCATTCTACAGGCAACTTTTTAAAGGCAGCGGCAGTCAATATTTCCTTGCCACTCTCTTTTGTTTTCATCGAGTCAGATTGGTTTAAATCTTCATATATATAACCCACTCCAATATGTTTGTGCATCGCTGCAAAAATATCTGCTTCCCGGAACGGTTTCCGCATAAAATCATCGCACCCCGCTGATAGCACAACAGCTCTTTCTTCCTCTAAAACGCTCGCAGTCAGAGCAATAACAGCAGTCGCTTGACCTTTAGTCGTGCTTTTTATATGTTTGGTCGCCTCGTAGCCATCCATTACCGGCATTCGCATATCCATCCAAATTAAGTGCGGTGACCATTCGTCCCAAATTGCGATCGCTTCTTTGCCATTACTCGCTTCTTTCAATTCAAAACCGAGGGGATTGAGTAATTTAATCAGCAGTTGGCGATTGAGGGATTTGTCATCCACAATCAAAATCCGATATTGAGGTTGATTTGGCTCAAGAGCAATCACTCGCCTTGTTGTTTTTTGGCTTTCAACTTCGACCGCATCAGCAAGGCTAACCTGAATATCGAATTTGAAAGTTGTTCCCTTTCCTACTGTAGAACTCACCGTCATTTCACCCCCCATTAACTCCACGAATTTGCGGCTAATGGGCAATCCTAAACCCGTCCCTTCTTGAGCTTGTTTTCCCGTTTCAGTTTGCACAAAGGCTTCAAAAAGGCTGTCTAATTCTTCCGGGGCAATCCCAAAACCAGTATCTTCCACTTCAAAAAATAAGTTCGTAGTAGGGACTTGGGTCCCTGCTGTTGCACTCAAGTGCTGACTAGGAACAAAAGATAAGTTCGTAGTAGGGACTTGAGTCCCTGCTGTTGCACTCAAGTGCTTACTACGAACAATTCCAACTCTCACCGATACGCCGCCTTCTTCAGTAAATTTGATCGCGTTATTAATCAGGTTAATTAAAACTTGCCGCAATTTGACTTCATCGGTGCGGATGTATCGCGGCACATCGGGGGTATGTTCCACTAATAACTGCAATCCTTTGTCTTCTGCTTTGAGGCGGAACATATCTTCTATATCAGAAAGCAGGCGGATTAAATCAAAGTTTTTTTCGTTGAGGGTTGTCCGTCCAGCTTCGATTTTTGATAAATCTAAGACGTTATTAATTAAGGTGAGTAAATGTTCGCCGCTGCGGTTAATAATGCTGACGTTTTCTAGCTGGTCTTTAGCCAAAGTTTGGCTGCGGGTCATGAGTTGAGAAAAGCCGATAATCGCGTTTAGAGGAGAACGCAATTCGTGGCTCATATTGGCAAGAAATGTGCTTTTGGCTTGATTTGCAACTTCGGCTTTTTCTTTGGCAATTTCTAACTCATTTGTTCTGGCTTTAACTTTTTGCTCTAAGGTTTCAAAGGATTCTTGCAACTGGTGCGCCATGGTGTTAAATGAATTGGCAAGTTCTCCCACTTCATCGCCGCGGTTAATTTCTACTGTTTTATCCCAGTCTCCTTTGGCAATATTTTTAGCGGCAGCATTCAAGCGTAAAATTGGCTGTGTAACCCAACCAGCGGTCAAAATACCGACAATTACTGCTAGCAACAATGCGGCAATACATAGTAAAATAGTCGTGCGGGTATTGGCGTTAATTTGCTCCATAAAGTCTGCTTCTGGAATTACCACAACAATTAACCAGTCAATACCCAGACTATCTTTCAGAGGTGCGATCTGGATAAATTGGGGTTTTCCCGCAATCGTCGCTATGAATTGTTCTTCGCTGTTAATTTCTGCTAAATTGCTGTGGCGTTGCGTCAAGTACTTTGCCGTAGCTTGAATCAACGGTACGCGACTTTCTGTAGCTGCAAGTCTGGCTTTTACTTTACCACCTTCATCGCGCAAAAATGGTTCTTCTTCTGTGGAAGATGCCACAATTAACCCGGTTCTCTCGATGATAAATGTTGTCCCAGACTTACCGATTTTCAAACCTTTGAGAAACTTGCCGATATGAGTTAGGACAAAATCAACTCCGATGACTCCCCGCAGGGATGCAGGTTGATTTGGAATTGATTTGTAGATTGGTTGAGCTAAAGTAATCTTCAGTCTTGGTTCTTTAAAATCGAGATAAATATCGCTCCAGACTGACTTGCCTGCTTTTACTGCTTTTTGATACCAAGGTCGAATTCTGGGATCGTAATGCTTCCCCACGTCTAGTAATTTTGTAGGATTTCCCCAATTGTCTGTAGCGTAGCTGTGAAATTTGTTGTTGGTAACTCGACCAACTCTACTAATTTGCCAGGTGTTGTCGCTTTGAAGTCCTAATCCGGTAAAATCTCCCTCGGCGCTACCAAAATAAATCGCAGATATGTTAACTTCGTCGAATAAAAATCTTTGCTGCCAAAAGTTGCGATTTAAGTTGTTTGGATCTTGCAGATTTAATTGATTGAGCGCGATCGCATTCCCATTTATCCGATCGATCGTGCGCGGTACTGCTAGATAATTATTCAGTTTTTGCTCAATCCGATCGCTCGTTTCCCGCATCAACTGATTTGCCAAATCTTTGACTGCTTGCTGTCCATTTTTAAATGATAGATATCCCACCAGTCCCACCGCCCCAACTATTTGCAGCACAAAAGGGACAATTAAAACCGTTCTTAGCGGCAGTTTTAAAGGGGTTTTTCTAAATATTTCTTTCAGAGGTTTGACGCGCATGATTTGGGTGGTCTTCTGCGGAACTAAATTCTTGATGATTTGATATCTTTTACCGACCAAGCTGCACCCAATTCTATTTATTGCTTTTTGAGAATATTTTTAACTCTAATAAATAGCTATTTTTAAATTATATTCAACAATAGTTAGCTGCGTCAAGTACAGACAATTCCCAGTTTCTCAGTGGTGGCGGTGCCGTACACCGCTGGTGGACGCACCCTAGGTTTAGCATCTTTATTGCTTACGTATTTATACGGATAATTACGGTATGATAATTGCAATGTAAAATCTACGTATTATTAACCCAAATAACAGTGACAATCTGGCTTTTCAATTAAAGATTCAACTAAAGCATTGAGGGCGACTGCGGCTAACAATCCACCGCCTAAAGTGCCTTCAGTGGTAATAAATGGCACGCCGGAACGGATTAACCTTCGCTTCGCAGCAGGGGCGTGACTAAAACCAATCGGCATGCCAATAATTAAAGCGGGTTGCAATTGCTTTTGTTCTATTGCCGTACAAGCAGACATTAAAACCGATGGGGCATATCCGACGACTAAAATACAACCAGGGGTGAGTTGCTCTAATTTTTCTTGCCATTGTTGATGATGCCAAAATTCCCGTTCTGCTTCGGCGGCAGTACTAATGTGGGGGTCATTAATTAAGGTTTCAACGGGACATTTGAGATGAGCTAATCTGGTTTTGTCTAAAGCTGCAAGGACGGGTGGAACATCGGCGACGACTTGGCAATTAGTTTTGAGCGCGTGGCGGGAAGAAGCGATCGCTCCCTCTCCCACTCTGACAAACTGAACTAAACTCACGTCCCCACAAGCTAAAACTAATTGCGAGAGTAAATAAATTTCTATTTCCGATCGCCCGGATAAATCGGGCAATAATTGTTGCAAAGATTCCTCAAAACTTTCCGGATGAGCGTGAGTGGCGGCGTCCAAATTATCCCATAATTTGGCTAGCTGTCCCATGCTATCTTGGGTTTCCACTTCCAAAAGTCGGAGTTGAGCGATCGCATCTGCTTGGATAATTTGACACGAGCGATCGCGTCCTAGCAACCCTTCCAATGCCGATGCAGTTTGGCGCAAATTTGTTAATTGTTGAACAATGGCGCGATATTGTTTTTGCAGTTGCGCCATTAATTCGTCAGAGTTGCCCGTTTCGGTTTGGAGCAACTTGTGAATGTGCGATAGTTGAAATCCTTGTTGTTTGAGGGCGACAATCCGCCGCAAACGCAGCACGTCCGCTTCGGTATAGAGGCGGTAGTTAGAATGCGATCGTACAGCAGAAGGCAACAAACCTATTTGATGATAGTGCCGCACCATCCGGGGCGTAATATCACCGCCAACTGCTTCTGTAAGTTGTTTGATGGTGAGATATCCTGCTGTCATCGCCTAATATTATTTTGGATTTTAGATTTTAGATTTTAGATTGCAGATGAGGAAGACTCTTGAAGTAAAAGTAATTTCTTCCAGAGTCTTCCTCACTCCTCAATAGCTAATCGCTAATTGCTAATTGGTCATGGGAATATTTTCCTGCTCTACCGTAGCCTAATAGCTATTAGCCATTAGCTATTAGGCTACGGTATGACCCGTTTTAGTAATCGCCTCTTTCACTGCGTCTTCCGATGCAGTCGTTTCCACCGAGACGGACTTCCCTTGCACATCGCCCTTAACGCTGGCAGACGAGTCAAGTTCCATCACAGCTTTAGTAATCGTGTCAATACATCCAGAACAGGCAATTGACGGGACTTTCAGTTCGAGTGCCATACTCCGATAACCCTGAATCAAAATACACTCTTGACTTTAACACTAATGTCAAGGTTTAGGCTGGTAATTGGTAATTGGTAATGGGTAATTGGCGATCGCCACGCTCCCGGGACTTACGCAAAGAAACCGGGTTTCTATGAAAAATCGTCGCTTTGACAACGAAGATCGCAGCAAGAAACCCGGTTTCTAGGATCTTCGCGCGTAAGTCCTAAATCCATGACCAATTACCCATTACCCATGACCCATTAGCAAAACTGTTATGGCTCAGAATACTTTCTCTCCCCGACCACTGCAACAGTTAGTCAACTCGCATCCAGAGGCTTTAGCTGCTGTGATTTGCGGTGTATTCTTAATCCTGGGTTGGCTAGCACTCCACTTTAGCTGGATTGGATTGGCTTTAATACTTCTACCTGTAGCTTATGTTATTGGCGGTTACGAAAGCGCCCGCCTTGGACTGACTACCTTATTGGAAGAGAAAGAATTAGATGTAGACCTGCTAATGATTGTGGCAGCTTTAGGTGCGGCTGCGTTGGGTTTATGGCGGCGGGAATACTATCTAATCATTGATGGGGCGGTGCTGATTTTAATTTTTGCCATTAGCGGCGCACTCGAAGGTTATGCGATGAAACGCACCGAACGCAGCATCCGCAGTCTCATGAGTTTGACGCCAGATACGGCGCGGGCGATCCTGCACGGACAAGAAAAGATTTTGCCCATCGCGCAATTAAAAGTAGGCGATATCGTATTAGTTAAACCGGGAGAATTGATTCCCACCGACGGTATTATTGCCTCTGGCTACAGTACGATTAACCAAGCTTCGATTACGGGGGAATCCCTACCTGTAGAAAAGACCGTCGGCGATGAAGTGTTTGGTGGGACGATTAATGGAAACGGCGCGATCGCACTCCGCCTCCACAAACCCCCAACTAGCAGTTTAATCCAGCGCGTTATCCAATTAGTCCAGCAAGCTCAAACAGAAGAACCCCCCTCCCAGCAATTTCTCACCCAATTTGAGCGGGGTTATGCAAAAGTAATCGTCCTCACTGGGATACTGCTGGCAATTCTGCCACCATTCTTATGGCAATGGGATTGGGAAACAACGATTTATCGGGCGCTGATTTTCCTCGTCGTTGCCTCTCCTTGTGCGCTAATGGCAGCAATAATGCCCACGCTGCTATCGGGAATTGCCAACGGGGCGAGGCAGGGGATTTTATTTAAAAATGGCGCACAGTTAGAGAATATGGGCAGAGTGAGAGCGATCGCTTTCGATAAAACCGGCACCCTGACGACAGGACAACCGCAAGTTGTGCAAATTATCCCCGCCTCGTTTGAGCAGGGGAGCAGAGGGGAGGAAAATAGAGTATTGCAGATGGCTGCTGCGTTGGAAGCTTATTCGGAACATCCGATTGGACAAGCGATTGTGCAAGCTGCCAAAGGCAGAAATTTAGAATTACCACCCGCTACCAACGTGCAAGCGCTTCCTGGTTTTGGGATTACAGGCGAAGTTGAGGGAAAACCCATCGCCGTCGGTAAAGCTGACGCAGCAAAAGAACGCTCTACACTCACCTACCTACCTGCCCACCTGCCCCCCCGTCCACCTGCTCACCTGCTTTCAGATAGTCAACAACTAGAATCGGAAGGCAAAACCGTAGTCTGGGTACAAGCAGCAGGGGAAGTTTTGGGGATAATGGCGATCGCAGACACCCTCCGCCCCACAGCTACCCAAACCATCCAACGCTTGAAACAACTAGGCGTCGAACAAATTATCGTGCTTACCGGCGATAACAACAGCACAGCACAAAGCGTCGCCCAACAGCTAAACGTAGACCAAGTTTACGCCGAACTATTACCCGAAGATAAAGTATCCGTCATTCGCCGCTTGCAAAAGCAATATAAAACCGTCGCCATGGTAGGAGACGGCGTCAACGACGCACCCGCCCTCGCTGCGGCTACCGTAGGAATTGCAATGGGTGCAGCGGGTAGCGACATCGCCCTAGAAACCGCCGATATCGTTTTAATGGCAGATAGATTGGAAAAATTAGAGCAGGCAATCCGTCTAGGTCGTCGCTCTCAAGCGATCGTCAAACAGAATATCGCCTTCGCCCTCGGTTTTATTGTCCTGCTATTAGTCGCCAACTTCGCCGGTAATATCACCCTCCCCTTCGGTGTCATCGGACATGAGGGTTCTACAGTATTGGTAACCCTCAGCGGTTTGCGGTTATTGAGAAATTAGGCGCATTTGGGCGGGCGTGAGGGAGATGATGGAGGTGATGGAGATGATGGAAATAACGAAGCAAAAGTAATTTTTCCCCATCTTCCCCATCTTCCCCATCTTCCTCATTCCCCGCGTCCTTAGCGTCCCCGCGTCCTTAGCGTCCTCTTGGACTGCTGCCTCCTATGGAAAAAAACAGAGGAACATTTTTCCCCATCCCCCGGTCAAAAAATACAACTGGATGAGGTGCTTGCACCCGCGCAATTTTACCCTTAAAGTAACTGCAATTCGAGGCATTTCCATGAACTTTAAATCGCTCGCTGCAATTTTAGTCTCAACTTTAGCTTTATCTGGCGCCGTTGCATCCACCGCTTCTGCACAAGTTCGCGTCGGTGAAGATGTTGGCGATGACGTTCAAGTCAGCGATACAGGTACAACATTTTATTGCGTGAATTCCGGTGGAAATTTTGCCACCATTGCCGAACGCAACGGACGCCGCACCGCCCCAATTTTTGTCTGGAGAACCAGAGAATTTGGTCGCGATTACACCCCCGAACAACGGTGCAATCTGGTAACAGAAAGATTGAATAACGCCACGGATCAAAATGGCGGACGCTTGCGGAATTTACTGCTAACAACTGGCAGAGTGAATCGCCTTCCCGTAGTTTGTTATGTGAATAGCGATCGCACGGGTTGTAATTCCCAAAATCTCCTGTTCACCCTCGACAGTCGTAACGCCACCAATCCCGATTCAGTCCTGCAAAGGTTGCTGCAATTTGGCGTCACTGGTTCTGGGGATGCGATCGTTTCTTTTGCACCTGGTGGTTCTAGTGCTAGCACACCCAAGCTGCGACGCGGTTACTATAGTTTAAATCAAGCCGTCAATCAAGCTTTTACTGCACTTGATGATGACGAAGAAGAAACCCCCGCACCAGTTCGTCCCGCACCAGTTCGTCCCGTTACTCCCACCCCCGTTACTCCAGTTCGTCCCACCCCAATTCGCCCATCTCGTCCCGTCGATGGAGGTCTTTAAATTGATTGCAGAACTCTAACCACGCGAAGACAGTTGTAGGGACAAGGCAGTCAAAATATCTCCGCCCGCTCAAATAACGTTGATTTTGCCGTGTCTCTACTAGCTATTGTAAAAATTAGCCATTAGCAATTAGCCATTAGCAATTACCAATTACCCATTCCCAAAAGCCAATCTGGAGCATGTTAAAAATCTCCGGATTGGCTTTAAAATTTTGAAGTCAGCATTCGTGTGGGAGGGGGCAAAAGTCACCGTGAGCCTATCTTCAATTTATCTGGGTTTGGGTCAACTTTTTGCGAGCGCTATCAGCAGAGTAAGAGCTTGGTATCCTAGGAAAAAGATAACAACCCTTGCTGTTACTTTTTTACTTTTTACCTCGACTTATTTGCTGCTGCATCAGCTATGTTCCCTCGCAACACCCCCATCTCATCTCCCCGTCCCAGTCGCTCAAAACCGACGCCAAGCAGGAAACTCGGTATCAGAAATTGCCAGAGAAGTAACGGTGCGAATTATTACAAATCCGGGATCGGGATCGGGAGCGATCGTGGGGCGCAGAGGCAATACATACACGGTTTTGACCAACGAACACGTGGTATCTGGTCGAAGTGATAATAAATACACAATATTGACGGCAGACGGACGCACGCATAACGGTCAGTGGATGCGCGCGCGTCAATTTGGCGATTTAGATTTAGCCATAGTGCAGTTTAACAGCAACGAGTCCTATCAAGTTGCAGAATTCGGCGACTCGAATAACCTATCGATTGGCGATGAAGTCTACGCGGCGGGATATCCCAATTGGTACTGGGTGAACTCCAACAACATCGAGGATACCCGCAATTGGGGAGTGAGGGCGTATCGCCTCACCAGAGGACAGGTAGGGATGATTGCAGATCGAAGTCTCCCCAGAGGCTACCAGCTAGGATACACCAACGAAATCGAACAAGGCATGAGCGGCGGTCCAGTTTTAGACGCAAACGGACAATTAATAGGCATTAACGGAAGGTTGAAATTTCCACCCCAAGGCATAGACGTATACACCTTCGCCGACGGTAGCGTCCCCTCCCAAAAACTCTACCAGCAAATGGAAGCCTTAAGTTGGGCCATCCCCATTGCCACATTTCGGCAAATGGCACAACAATAAAGAGGATCTGAGATTGCAGATTTTAGCTAAATCTCCAATCTGCAATCTCAAATCTAAAATCTGCAATTACCAATTACCCACCCAAAGAATGATTGCTCAACTGTTCAACATCGCTAACATATTTGTATTACCTTTCTGGGCGATAATGATTCTGCTGCCCAATTGGGGAATCACCCGCAAAATCATGGAATCTTATCTGCCATTTGTCGCATTGGCAGGATTGTACATTTATTTATTTGTGGTTGCAATTACACCCGAAACTGCTCAAGCACTATCGAGTCCGCAATTGTCCGATCTTGCCAAAGCTTTTAGCAATGAAACTGTCACAGCGACGGGGTGGATTCACTTTTTGGTCATGGATTTATTTATCGGTCGCTGGATTTATTGGTCAGGACAAAAAACCGGAGTATTTACCACCCATTCTCTCGCATTGTGCCTATTTGCTGGCCCAATGGGATTGCTTTCTCACATCCTCACCAATTGGATAACCCAGAAATTCTTTGCCACTGAAAAGCAAGATTCTGTAACCCCTTCTACCAGCGCCCCAGAAGCTTAATCTGTCGCGCCATCACCTTTGTTTGTCTCAGAAACCCGGTTTCTTTTAAAATGACGACATCACCTTTGTTTGTCTCAGAAACAAAGGTGATGTTAAGGGTTTTTCGCAGAAACCCGGTTTCTTTTAAAATGATATGGGCGC